>JBLHNV010000110.1:0-8522 GCA_047623125.1 Janthinobacterium sp.
AATCATCATGGTGGTGCCCACCCCGGATGGCGTCAGAAATCAGCTGGTGCTGGCGGCGGCGGCGATTGCCGGCGTCACGCGCGTGATCACGATCGGCGGCGCGCAAGCGGTCGCCGCACTCGCTTATGGCACCGCGACGATAGGCGCCGTCGACAAGATCGTCGGTCCGGGCAATGCCTATGTGGCGGCGGCCAAGCGCCGCGTGTTCGGCATCGTCGGCATCGATATGATCGCCGGTCCGTCCGAAATTCTGATCTTGTGCGACGGTACGACCGACCCGGACTGGGTCGCGATGGACTTGTTTTCGCAAGCCGAACACGACGAACTGGCGCAAGCGATCCTGTTGTGCCCGGATGCGGACTATATTGCCCGCGTCGAAGCGAGCATCGCCCGACTGTTGCCGACCATGCCGCGCGCCGAGACGATACGCGCATCGCTGTCCGGGCGTGGCGCGCTGGTCAAGGTGCGTGACATGGCCGAGGCGTGCGAGATCGCCAATGGTATCGCGGCCGAACACCTCGAAATCTCGGCCGAAGACCCGCAGCAATGGGCCGACCAGATCCGTCATGCCGGCGCCATGTTTCTCGGGCGCTATTCGTCGGAATCGCTGGGCGACTATTGCGCCGGTCCGAACCACGTATTGCCGACGTCGCGCACTGCGCGCTTTTCATCGCCGCTGGGCGTCTACGACTTTCAGAAACGTTCGTCGATCATCTACGTCAGCCGCGCCGGCGCCCAGACGCTGGGCACGATTGCCGCTGAACTTGCGTATGGTGAGGGTTTGCAGGCGCACGCGCGCAGCGCCGAACTGCGCCTCGATCCGACGCCGTGAGTCTGGATGTCCATGTTGATGCGAGCCTGGATGAGGCAGACCGGTCCGGCGGCAATCAAGCCTGGCGCAATCAAATTCATTGCGAGGATGCCTTGCTCGGCCTGGCGCGCATTCCCGACGCCTCGATCGACCTGATCCTGACCGATCCGCCGTACAACCTGGGCAAGGATTACGGCAATGAGTCGGACCAGCAATCGGTCGCCGACTATTTGTGCTGGACCGAACAATGGATAGAGGCGGCGCTGCCGAAGCTGAAACCCAATGGCAGCCTGTACATTTTTCTGACCTGGCGCTTTTCGCCGGAAATTTTCGTCATGCTCAAGCAGCGCATGATGATGATGAATGAAATTATCTGGGATCGGCGCGTGCCGTCGATGGGTGGCAGCGTGCGCAGCTATACGTCGGTGCACGACACGGTGGGTTTTTTCGTCAATCGCAAGGATTATTATTTCGATCTCGATGCGATCCGCATCCCCTACGATGCGGCGACCAAGAAGGCGCGTTCACGCTCCATTTTCGTCGGCGCCAAGTGGTTGGAATTGGGCTATAACCCGAAGGATGTGTGGAGCGTGTCGCGGCTGCACCGCGAGCACCCGGAACGGGCCGAACACCCGACTCAGAAGCCGCTGGAAATCATCGAACGGATGGTCAAGGCCTCGTGTCCGCCGGGCGGCGTCGTGCTCGACCCGTTCATGGGTAGCGGCACCACTGCAGTCGCGGCCAGGCGCTGCGGACGGCACTACGTCGGCTTCGAGCTGAACCCGGTCTATTGCGACGTCATCGCGGCGCGCCTGCTCGCTGTGGATCACCCGGAGCGGCCTTATCGGCGGCCCAAGGTGGCGCGGACCCCGAAAGCGCCCAAGCGTGCGACACAGATCGACGATCCGGGCACCGATAGTGCGGATCCGAAATTGACCATAATATAAGTCTCGCGCTTCAAGTTTTACTCTCTGGAGAGTTCCGCATGTCCATGCTCGACCAATTGATCAACAATACGATACGGCCCGACGTACAGGCGGCCGGCACTTACCATGTGTCCGATGCGAGCGGCTTCCTGAAGCTCGATGCGATGGAAAATCCCTATTTGCTGCCCGACCATTTGCGGCGCGAACTGGGCCAGCGCCTGGCCGATGTGGCGCTGAACCGCTATCCGGATGCGTCGTACGGGACGCTGAAGGCCAAGATTTGCGCCCGGCTTGGCGTGCCAGGCGGTTATGACGTCATGCTCGGCAACGGCTCTGACGAACTCATTGCCATTGTCGCGACCGCGTGCGCGCTGCAGTCGCGCCGCGCCGTGATGCTTGCGCCCGTGCCGGCGTTCGTCATGTATGCGCGCTCGGCCCAGTTCGCGGGCATGGATTTCATCGGGGTGTCTTTGCGCGCCGATTTCACGCTCGACTTGCCAGCCATGCTGGCGGCGATCGCGCAGCATCAGCCGAGTGTCGTGTTCCTCGCGTATCCGAACAACCCGACCGGCAATCTGTTTGACGACGCCGACATCGTGCACATCATCGAAGCGGTCGGTGCAAGCGGCCTGGTCATCGTCGATGAAGCGTACGAGCCATTCGCGCAGCGCAGCTTCATGCCGCGCCTGCCCGAATTCGATAACCTGATCGTCATGCGCACGCTGTCCAAACTGGGCCTGGCCGGCATCCGGCTCGGCTATATGTCGGCGGCACCAAAACTGCTGGAACAATTCGACAAGGTCAGGCCACCTTACAACGTTAACGTGCTGACCCAGGCCGCGGCCGAATTTGCGCTTGACCATATTCAGGTGCTCAACGCCCAGGCCGATGCCTTGAACGCCGCTCGCGCCGAACTGGCGGCCAGGCTGGCCGATTTTCCGGGCGTGCAGGTGTTCCCGTCGGCTGCCAATTTCCTGCTGATTCGGGTGCCGGATGCCGATGCGGTCCAGGCAAAACTGGTGGTTTGCAAGGTCTTGATCAAGAATGTGAGTAAAATGCATGGTGTGCTGGATAATTGTTTGCGCATTACCGTCAGTACAGCGCAAGAGAATGCCGTATTTTTCGAGGCATTCAGCGCTGCCATGGCTGCATGAGCGCGGTAAATGTTACGCAAAAGTGCACGCAGTAGTGCAAACAGCAAGCCAGGCAGCAGTGCAAACAGTGATCCAAGCAGTAACCCAGGCAGCACCCAAGTAGCACCCAGGTAGCATGACATCGCACCGCACTATCGTCCCAAAATCGTCGCCTCACTATTGCAAAAGCAACTTATGAACCGTACAGCAGAAATCACGCGCAACACCAACGAGACGCAGATCCGCGTCGCGATCAATCTCGACGGCACCGGCTTGCAAAAGTTGAATACCGGCGTGCCCTTCCTCGACCATATGCTGGACCAGATCGCGCGCCACGGCTTGATCGATCTGGACATCGAAGCCCACGGCGACTTGGACATCGATGCCCACCATACGGTGGAAGACGTCGGCATCACGCTCGGCATGGCAGTGGCCAAGGCCATCGGCGACAAGAAAGGCATACGCCGCTACGGCCATGCCTACGTGCCGCTCGATGAAGCGCTCTCGCGCGTGGTGCTCGATTTTTCGGGCCGTCCGGGACTCGAGTACCATGTGCCGTTCACGCGTTCGATGATCGGCGGCTTCGACGTCGACCTGGCCCATGAATTCTTCCAGGGTTTCGTTAACCACGCGCTGGTATCGCTGCATATCGACAACCTGCGTGGCTTGAATGCCCATCACCAGTGTGAAACCGTGTTCAAGGCTTTCGGCCGTGCGCTGCGCATGGGGGCTGAACTCGATGCGCGCGCGGCCGGCACCATTCCGTCGACCAAGGGCAGCCTGTAACAGTGCTGTCGGGCCAGCTTCAAGAGCGATAGGCATTATGAATAAAATTGTTGTTGTGGATTACGGGATGGGCAACCTGCGCTCGGTGGCGCAAGCATTGCGCGCCGTCGCGCCGGAAGCGGACGTGCGCATTTCCGGCCTCGCCGCCGATGTCGATAGCGCCGACCGTATCGTCTTGCCGGGCCAGGGCGCGATGGCGGACTGCATGCGCAGCTTGCGCGAATCGGGCGTGCAGGACGCGTTGCTGCGCGCCGCCAGTAGCAAGCCCTTGTTGGGTGTGTGCATAGGCGAACAGATGCTGTTCGAGCGCAGCGAGGAAGGCGACAGCGCCGGCCTCGGGTTGTTGCCCGGCAAGGTCGTGCGCTTCCAGCTCGATGGCCAGCTGCAGGAAGATGGTTCGCGCTTCAAAGTGCCGCAGATGGGCTGGAATCAGGTCCGCCAAACGGCGCCCCATCCATTGTGGGCCGGCATTGACGATGATGCCTATTTCTATTTCGTGCATAGCTACTACGCGCAACCGGAACTGGACGCGCACACGGTCGGCACCAGCGTCTATGGCACGCCATTTTGTTGCGCCGTGGCGCAAGGCAATATCTTTGCAACCCAGTTCCACCCTGAAAAAAGCGCTGCCGCCGGCTTGCAGCTCTATAAGAATTTCGTGCACTGGCAACCGTAGGACAGTCTGATCGCTGTCGGCCTTTGCCGCTGCGACGCTGTACCGACTTTGCCTGATTGTTCCACCTTTTATCCACTTTTCACCGACGATCAAACAACCATGCTGCTCATTCCTGCCATCGATCTGAAAGACGGTCACTGCGTACGCCTGAAACAAGGTGATATGGAACTCGCCACCGTATTTTCGAAAGACCCCGCCGACATGGCGCTACACTGGCTGAAAGCTGGTGCGCGTCGCTTGCATCTGGTCGACCTGAACGGTGCCTTTGCCGGTAAACCGAAAAATGAAGATGCGGTCAAAGCCATCCTGAAGACCGTGCAGCAATACGCGCTCGAGCTTGGCATCGATGAAATTCCGGTGCAACTGGGCGGCGGCATCCGCGACCTCGACACGATCGAGCGCTATCTCGACGCCGGCATTCGCTACGTCATCATCGGCACCGCAGCGGTCAAGAGTCCGGGTTTCGTGCAAGATGCATGCAGCGCTTTTCCGGGCCACATCATCGTCGGCCTCGATGCCAAGGATGGCAAAGTGGCGACCGACGGCTGGAGCAAGATGTCGGGCCATGAAGTGATCGACCTGGCCAAGAAATTCGAGACTTACGGCGTCGAATCCATCATCTACACCGACATCGGGCGCGACGGCATGATGGGCGGTGTCAACATCGACGCTACCGTCAAGCTCGCGCAAGCGGTCCGGATGCCGGTCATCGCATCGGGCGGCGTGCACGTCATCGGCGATGTTGAGGCGCTGTGCGCGGTGCAGGACGAAGGCATAGAAGCGGTCATTTGCGGGCGCTCGATCTATGAAGGCACGCTGGATCTGGCTTCGGCCCAGTTGCGCGCCGATGAATTGACGCAAGCCGCGTCGAAATAGGGAAAACCATGTTGGCAAAACGCATCATTCCGTGCCTGGACGTGACCAACGGCCGCGTCGTCAAGGGTGTCAATTTCACCGAATTGCGCGATGCCGGCGACCCGGTCGAGATCGCGCGTCGCTACGATGAGCAGGGCGCCGACGAGCTCACTTTCCTCGACATCACCGCGTCCAGCGACAAGCGCGATCTGATTTTGCACATCATCGAGGCGGTCGCATCGCAGGTCTTCATTCCGCTGACGGTTGGTGGCGGCGTGCGCGTCGTCGAAGACGTGCGGCGCTTGCTCAATGCCGGCGCCGACAAGGTCAGCATGAACACGTCGGCCGTGACCCATCCGCAGCTGGTGTTCGATGCCTCGCAAAAGCACGGTTCCCAATGCATCGTCGTGGCGATCGATGCCAAGCGCAGCGGGCCCGGCACATGGCAGGTGTACACCCACGGCGGGCGCAATGCGACCGGCCTTGATGCGGTAGCCTGGGCGCAAAAGATGGAAAGCCTGGGCGCCGGCGAAATCTTGCTGACCAGCATGGACCGCGACGGCACCAAGATCGGCTTCGACCTGGAATTGACGCGCGCCGTCTCGGATGCGGTCGGTATCCCGGTCGTCGCATCGGGCGGTGTAGGCAGCTTGCAAGACTTGGCCGACGGCATCAAGCTGGGGCACGCCGACGCGGTGCTGGCGGCCAGCATTTTCCACTATGGTCAGCATACGGTGCAAGAAGCCAAGCGCTTCATGGCGCAGCAAGGCATACCGATGCGGCTCGCTTGAAATGAATCTGGGATTGAAGAAGACATGAATACAGAAACAACCATGCCCATTGCCAGCGTCACCAGCAATGCAAGCTGGCTCAACAAGGTGAAATGGGATGAGCATGGCCTGGTGCCGGTGATCGCGCAGGATGCGCATACCAATGACGTGCTGATGTTTGCATGGATGAACCGCACGGCGTTGTCGATGACGGTCGAATTGGGCGAAGCTGTTTACTGGAGCCGCTCGCGCAAGAAGCTGTGGCACAAGGGAGAGGAATCCGGCAATATCCAGAAAGTGCTGGAAATTCGCATCGACTGCGACCAGGACGTGGTGCTGCTGAAGATCGAGCAAGGCGGCGGCGTCGCCTGCCACACCGGGCGCCGCTCGTGCTTTTTCCAGAAGCTGGACCCCGTTCTGGGATGGCAAACGACGCAGCCGGTGTTGATCGACCCGGCGACGATGTATGCGGGAATGGTAAAAACGGACGCTGCAACAGTTGACACGTTGAACACGGCAGCGCCGACGACAGGATTGAAAAAATGAATGACATCAAGCGGGATGTGACTATGAATGTGGATGTGCTGGGTCGGCTGGCCGACATCATCGAATCGCGCAAGATCGCCAATGGCGGCGATCCGGCAAGCTCGTATGTGTCACGGCTGTTCGCCAAGGGCGACGATGCGATCCTGAAAAAAATCGGTGAAGAAGCGACCGAAACGGTGATGGCGGCGAAAGATGCGCGGCACGACGGTGATTCAGCAAAAGTGCTCTACGAGTGTGCCGACCTGTGGTTCCATTCGCTGATCATGCTGGCGCAATTCGACCTGAAGCCACAGCAAGTGCTCGATGAACTGGCGCGCCGCGAAGGTTTGTCGGGGCTGGAAGAAAAGGCGGCGCGCAAGGATGTGCTGCGCGACCAAGACGAATCAAAAAAACACTAGTATCGGAAGCACCATGTCCAACTGCCTTTTTTGCAAGATTGCTGCCAAGCAGATTCCATCTTCGATCGTGTATGAAGATGATGACTTGCTGGCATTCAAGGATATCAATCCAGCCGCGCCGGTGCATCTGCTGGTGATACCGAAGCAGCATATCGCGACGCTGTCCGGTTGCGACGACAGTCACACGGTTATACTGGGAAAAATGCTGGCGCTGGTGCCAAAACTGGCGCTTGAGTTTGGCTGCGCGGTTACTTACGATGCCGACGGTACGCCTGGCGGCGGCTACAAGACGTTAATTAACAGTGGCCCCGATGGTGGCCAGGAAGTGTACCATCTGCATTTGCACCTGTATGGCGGCCCGCGCCCATGGCGTAGTCCGGGCTGAAGCAGGCGCCTCAAATATGCCATGAGCATGGCATAAGCATGACATAAGCATGACAGTGCCGCATCGCGTATACTAGCGATGAGAGTTTCAATCGTTTTTGGACGTATTCGTCCGGCAAGGAGAAAATCATGGGTTCATTTAGTATTTGGCACTGGCTGATCGTGCTGGTAGTGGTGATGCTGGTGTTCGGCACCAAGAAGATCGGCAACATGGGCGGCGATATCGGCAAGGCCGTCAAAGGCTTCAAGGACGGCATCAAGGGCGACGAAGAAAAGCCGGCGCCTCCGGCATCGCCATCGCCATCGCAAGTGTCGACTGACAAGAGCACGATCGATGTCGACGCGAAAGAGAAAGAGAAAGAGAAAAGCAAAAGCTGATGTCGGGCGTTGCCCGGCTTCAATCTTTGAAGCTTTGATACTATGATCGATCTCGGTCTTTCCAAAATCGCCATTATCGGCGTCGTTGCACTCATCGTCATCGGTCCCGAAAAGCTGCCGAAAGTAGCCCGCATGGTCGGGTCACTGTACGGTCGCGCCCAGCGCTACTTGAATGAAGTTAAATCCGAAGTCAGCCGCGAAATCGAGCTCGATGAGTTGAAGAGTCTGCAGAAAGAAGTGCAGGCGACTGCTCAGTCGATCAAGAGCGAGGTCGAAAGTTCGGTCGCGCAAAACTTGGCTGAGATTGAGAGTGACTGGCGCGGCGAACCGCACAGCAGCGTGACGCCGGAAAACCTGTCGCGCAAGGTGCGTGATTTCCGGCGCAAGAAATTGGTGCGCAGTTCAGCCATTCCTGCCTGGTACAAGCAGCGCCACGGCGGAAAGACGCATGTGATGTCGGGCGCAGCCCGCGTCGCAAAGTACCGTCTGGGCACCAAATCCCACAGTTCGTTTTACTGATTCGCCTCCATGACAAGCAAAGCCCCGGTCGAAGAGACCTTCATCTCCCATTTGATCGAACTGCGCAACCGGATGGTCAAGGCATCGATCGGTATCGCGCTGATGTGCGCGGCGCTGATGGCGTGGCCGGGTCCGTCGCAGATCTATGACCTGATCGCAATGCCGATGATCGCCGCGTTGCCGATAGGATCGAAAATGATCGCCACCGGCGTCATTTCGCCGTTCCTGGTGCCAATGAAGGTGACGCTGCTGATTGCCTTCATGCTGGCCTTGCCGTGGGTGTTGTATCAATTGTGGGCGTTCATTGCGCCTGGTCTGTATGCGCATGAAAAACGGCTGG
>JBLHNV010000111.1:0-8519 GCA_047623125.1 Janthinobacterium sp.
ACAGCGCCAGGCGGATGGTTTCCAGGTCACGCATCTCGCCGACCAGAATGACATCAGGATCTTCGCGCAGCGCCGAGCGCAGCGCATTGTTGAACGACAGCGTGTGCGGCCCCACTTCGCGCTGGTTGATCAGGCATTTTTTCGATTCGTGGACGAATTCGATCGGGTCTTCGATCGTCAGTATATGCGCGTATTCGGTTTCGTTGACATGGTTGACCATTGCTGCCAGCGTCGTCGATTTGCCGGAACCGGTCGGACCGGTGACGAGCACCAGACCGCGCGGCCTGAGCGACAGGTCGGCGAAGATGGCAGGGCAGTTCAATTCGGCCAGGCTCAGGATTTTCGATGGAATCGTGCGCAGCACCGCCGCTGCGCCGCGTTCCTGGTTGTAGGCATTGACGCGAAAGCGCGCCAGGCCGGGAATGGCGAATGAAAAGTCACACTCCAGCATTTCCTCGTAAGCCTTGCGCTGGCCATCGTTCATGATGTCGTAGATCATGCCGTGCACATCCTTGTGCTCCAGAGGCGGCAAGTTGATGCGGCGCACATCGCCATGCACCCGTATCATCGGCGGTAGTCCGGCCGACAGGTGCAAGTCTGAGGCCTTGTTTTTGACCGAGAAGGCAAGCAGTTCCGAGATGTCCATTTATAATCCAATGCCTGCAATGAAGAAGGCCCGCCGATATGGAGGGAGCTGCCCGGGGCGCGAGGACCGGTTCGGCCGGCATGTTGCACACCACGTCATGGAATGATTATGTCCACAATCGAACAGAACTTGCAAGCAGTGCATCGTAGTATAGCCGCCGCAGCGCAAGAGGCAGGGCGCGCGCCAGACAGCGTTTTGTTGCTGGCAGTATCGAAAACCTTCGGACCCGACGCGGTGATCGAAGCGGTGCGCGCTGGCCAGAATGCGTTTGGCGAAAACTATCTGCAAGAAGCCGAAGACAAGATCGCCTTTGTCGCTGCCGCGCTGCCACAGAACACGCTGGAGTGGCATTTCATCGGACCGATCCAGAGCAACAAGACGCGTCCGATCGCCGAGCATTTTGACTGGGTGCATACGGTCGAACGCGAGAAGATCGCGCAGCGCCTGTCGCAGCAGCGACCAAGCAACATGGCACCGCTCAACTTTTGTTTGCAGGTTAACGTCAGCGGCGAAGCCAGCAAGAGCGGCGTTGCGCCAGGCGAGGTGCGCGCCCTGGCGCAGCAAGTAGCAAAGCTGCCGCATCTGCGTTTGCGCGGCTTGATGGCGATCCCGGAACCGGCGGTCGAATTCGAGCAGCAGTGCGCCGCATTTCGCCAGCTGCGCCTGCTATACGAGCAATTGCAACAGGATGGCTTGCCACTCGATACCTTGTCGATGGGAATGTCGGGCGACATGCGCGCAGCCATCGTCGAAGGCGCGACCATCGTGCGGGTCGGCAGCGCCATATTCGGAGCGCGCAAAGCGCCATGAACGCCATCGATTGGCGTGAATGATTTGGTAACAATTATTTGGCAACAATGAAAGCTGAAAAATGATGAATACAAGCAATCAGGCACTGAAGATCGCCTTCATCGGCGGCGGCAACATGGCGTCGGCGCTGATCGCCGGCCTGGCCGGCAAACTGACGCACGGCCATAACATTCACGTTATCGATCCCAGTGCACCCGCGCGGGAAAAACTGCACAGCCAGTTCGGCGTCACCACGGCGCCCGGCGTCGATGCTGCGCTAGCTGGCGTCGACGTGATCGTGCTCGCGGTCAAGCCGCAGAGCATGCGCGCAGTGGCGGCGCAGCTGGCGCCGCAATTGACGCAGCAGCTGGCATCAGCAGGTGCAGGCGGGCCGCTGATCTTGTCGATTGCCGCTGGCATCCGGGCCATCGATCTGGCGCGCTGGCTGGGTTATGACGCAATCGTGCGTTGCATGCCCAATACGCCGGCGCTGATCGGGCTGGGCATTACCGGCATGGTCGGCACCGGTTCGACCAGCGCAGCGCAAAAACAGGCTGCGCAAGCCATCATGAGCGCGGTCGGCAGCACCGTGTGGCTGGACGACGAGACGCTGATCGACCCGGTTACGGCGGTGTCGGGCAGCGGACCGGCCTATGTTTTTTACTTTATTGAGGCGATGCAACAGGCCGCTCTCGAGATGGGCTTGAGCAGCGAACAAGGTACGCAACTGGCGCTGGCCACGTTCGTCGGCGCGGCGCAATTGGCGGCGCAATCGACGGAGCCGGTGGCGTTGCTGCGCGAACGCGTCACGTCCAAGGGCGGCACCACCCATGCGGCGCTGGTCAGCATGGAGCAAAGCGGCATCAAGGAGTCGATCGGTGCTGCGATGAAAGCGGCAGCACTGCGTGGCAAGGAACTGGGTGAACAGCTCGGGGCCGATAGCTAGTCGCTGATAGAGGAGCATAGGGCAGCGCATTGCCTTGCGCTGGCCTGGCGTCGGATCGTTGCTCGGTCGCGGGCAGAGGTGCTGGCGCTACTACTGGTCCGTGCTAAGGTTGCAGCAATTTTGAGAGGTCGAAAAAATGAATGTAAGCAAAATAGTGGGAATCTTCCTGATCGTGGTCGGCTCGCTGGGCCTGGTGTACGGCGGCTTCAGCTACACGAAGGAAACCCAGCAAGCCAAGCTGGGGCCGTTTGAATTGACGGTGAAGGAAGACAAGACCGTCAATATTCCGAAGTGGGCCGGCGTTGCGGCGATCGTGGCAGGGGGCTTGTTGTTTGCTTTTGGCAGCACCAAGCGCTGATGCTGGCGCAATGACCAGAATCGCATGAGCGGATCCGCCGACGCAGTTCATGCATTCGGCGCTGATGTTTCCTGTATCGGTCAGATTTGTTGCTGACAGGCAGCTTCTATTTGCGCCCTATCAGCCAGCCCAGAGCCACGCCCGTGCCAGCGCCCAGCGCGATGACGGTCCACGGATTTTGCTTGACGTAGGTCGCGCCTGCCTGAGCCGCCATCTTGGTCTTGGCGATCAGGTCCGCATCGAGTTTCATCAGATCCATTTTTGTCGTTTTCAGCGTCGCTTCGAATTTATCCTTGACGGCGAGGATGTCTTCGCCGCCCAGCGTGCCGGCATCCTTGAGCCAGTTCTCAGCCTCGCTGATGATGCCGCTCATTTCCTTGATTAATTTTTCGCGTGCGATCCGGTTGGTATCCTTCAGGCTCGACATCGGTTGAAATGTCCCGCCGCCATTATGTTTGTTTGGTGTCGTGTCCATGGGTGCCCTTTCGATGAGATGGGAGAAACGTCGCAACTCCAGCGTAGACAGTGCGCTGCAGGACGGCTTGCGCGCGCGCAATCGCGCCCTGCTTAGGCGCTCAGGCTAGCTGGGGTGCGCCGCATCAGAGGCGCTGGCGCAGCGCGTAATCGAGCGCAACGCCGGCAAAAATGGCGGCACCCAGCCAGTTGTTATGACGAAAGGCGGCAAAGCAAGCCATCCGTTCACGCCCGCGTATCAGCGTGTAATGGTAGATCGCGCAGCCTGCAGCCACGACCACACCGAGCACGAACCAGGTGCGAAGGCCAAGTTGCCAGCCGCACACTAGCCAGATCAGCAAGCTGGCAAAGTAGCACAGCATGACGGCGGCCACGTCGAAACGGCCGAACGTGATAGCGGACGTCTTGACGCCGATTTTCAAGTCATCGTCGCGGTCTACCATTGCATATTCGGTATCGTAGGCGATGGCCCAGAAGACGTTGGCCAGCAGCAACCACCAGGCGATTGCGGGCACCGTGTTTTGCACGGCCGCATAAGCCATCGGAATGCCGAAGCCGAAGGCGATGCCCAGATACGCTTGCGGGATCGCGAAGAAGCGTTTCAGGTAGGGGTAGGTGGCGGCGATCAGCACGGCCGCCACCGACAGTTGCTTGGTCAGCGTATTGAGCGGCAACACCAGCGCGAACGATAACAGCGCAAGCACTGCAGCGACGGCCAGCGCTTCTTTGCCCGTGATGTGGCCGCTTGTGAGCGGTCGCTCTGCGGTGCGCTTGACGTGTTTGTCGATGTCGCGGTCGGCGTAGTCGTTGATGGCGCAACCGGCCGAACGCATCAGCAGCGTGCCAGCGCTGAAAATGGCCAGCAAGTACCAGTCGGGCACGCCGTTCGACGCCAGCCATAGCGCGCACAAGGTCGGCCACAGCAACAGCACGGCGCCGATCGGCTTGTCGAGGCGCACCAGCCGGTAATACAGTTTCAAGCGGCTCATCGCCGATGCGCTGCGGCCAGCCTCGCCGGCCCCGGATGCCGGTGCCTCGGTCGCACTCTTGCTGGTACGCTTATTCATTGGCTGACACCGCGCACACGCCCTGCAGCTCGCAAGCTGCCAGGGCTGTGCACAGCGCGTCGATGGCAGCCTTGCGCGTAAAGCTCTTGCGCCACAGAAGGACCACGCGGCGCGACGGCGCCGGTGCTTCAAATGGGCGAAATTGCAGCAAACCGTCAGCCGCATCCATGTCGGACACCGAGGCGCGTGGCAAGACGGTCAGGCCGATGCCGCTGGCCACCATGTGGCGTATGGTTTCCAGCGAAGAACCTTCAAAGGTGCGCTGCATGCCGTTGCCGTTGCTGGCGAAGCGCGCCATTTCGGGGCAGACTTCGAGCACCTGATCGCGAAAGCAATGACCATTGCCGAGAAGCAACATCGGTTCCGACTTCAAGTCGGCCGCTGCGATGGCCTTGCGCGCGACCCACGGGTGGTGCTGCGGCATCGCGACGACGAATGGCTCGTCGTACAGCTCTTGCATGAACATGCCATGTTCGGGCAGCGGCAGGGCCATGATGGCCACGTCCAGTTCGCCCTGGCGCAGCAGTTCGAGCAGGCGGACAGTGAAGTTTTCCTGCAAGATCAAAGGCATCTGCGGTACCGTGGCGATCATTTTCTTGACCAGCGGCGGCAGCAGATACGGCCCTATTGTATAAATGACGCCCAGGCGCAGCGGCCCGGCCAGCGGGTCCTTGTTCTGTTGCGCGAGCTCTTTGATGGCGGCAGTCTGTTCCAGCACATGTTCGGCCTGGGAAATGATTTTCTGGCCCAGCGGCGTGACCGAAATTTCGGTTCCACCGCGCTCGAACAGCACTACGCCGAGTTCGTCTTCGAGTTTTTTGATCGCGACCGACAGCGTCGGCTGGGCCACGTGGCATGCTTCGGCGGCATGGCCGAAGTGCTTTGCACGAGAGACAGCAACGATGTATTTCAGTTCGGTCAGTGTCATGAATACCTTCGAATACGGGTGTTGCACGGATACCGTGGCGGCCAAACAGGCCGGACTTTGGCGTGATGCCTATTGTAACGGAATGCAAGCGATATAATCTGTCGTAACGGTCCTGTGCGACTGCCGTTCGGCACGGATAATGGCGCCGGAGCCTGGCGCCAGTGCTGAAGAAACAGGCCAGCGAGCAGTGCAAACAAGTAATGCAAACAAGTCAAACAACATGAAGGCGCGCCACAACCATGCTCGATTTTGAAAACAAGATGTGCAACCGCAGCGAGTTGGCAGCCCGCGTCGCCGCGTTGCCCAAACCGGTCGTCGTCACCAATGGCGTGTTCGACATCTTGCATCGGGGCCACGTCACCTATCTCGCGCAGGCGCGCGCGCTCGGTGCTTCGCTGCTGGTGGCCATTAACACGGACGCGTCCGTCAAACGCCTGGGCAAGGGCGATGATCGCCCGCTCAACAGTTGCGAAGACAGAATGGCGGTGCTGGCAGCGCTGGAATCGGTCAGCCTGGTGGTGCCGTTTTCCGAAGACAGCGCGCTGGCCGTGGTGCAGGAAACGCAGCCGGAAATCTATGCCAAGGGCGGTGACTATGACATGGCGGCGATCCCGGAAGGGCGTGCCGTATTGTCTTATGGCGGGCAAGCTATTGCGATCGACTTCGCGCACGACAGGTCGACCAGCAAGTTGCTGGCCAAGGTGCGGCAGCCGCGGTAAGGCTGGGCCCGCGATTTTGCTGCGCATGGTGCACCCTGGCCAGCAAGCTGCTGGCCAGGGTGCACCAGCCGGGGCAGTCAGTATCGCGCGGTGTCAGGCGCCGCCAGCGTAGCCATGCTGGCGCCACGCTTCATACACAACGACCGCGACCGTGTTCGATAAATTCAGGCTGCGGTTGTTGGGTTGCATCGGCAGGCGCAAGCGCTGGGTGGGCGCAAATGTATCGTGCAATTCCGGTGCCAGGCCCTTGGTTTCCGAACCGAACACGAATACATCGCCTTCCAGGAACGTCGCGGCGCTAAATGGCATGGCGCCCTTGGTGGTCAGCGCGAACATGCGGGTCGGGTCGGGCCGGGCATCGGTCAGGAAGGCGTCCCAGTTCGGATGCACTTTCATGCTGGCGTAATCGTGGTAATCGAGGCCGGCGCGTTTCATCCTGGCGTCATCGAGCGTAAAGCCGAGTGGTTCGATCAGGTGCAGTTGCGCGCCCGTGTTGGCGCAGAGCCGGATGACGTTGCCGGTGTTGGGGGGGATCTCTGGCGCTACCAGTACGACATGAAACATGGTGTTTTCCTTATTATTGCAAACGATTTGATCGGTTTGATCGATTATTGCCAGATTGCCTAGCGCGGCGGTGTGCGTGCGAAGACCAGGTTGGTCACGCGCGCGGCGCCGAACCGCTTGAATGTCGCAGCCAGTTCGCCCAGCGTCTGGCCGCTGCTCATCACGTCGTCGACGATGCCGATGTGGCTGCCGCGCACCAGCCCCAGCGCTTCCGGCGCAACGGTGAAGGCGTGTTCGATATTGCGGGCGCGCTCGTCAGGTGCGACGTGCGTCTGCGCCTGTGTCTCGCGCACCCTCTGCGCTAGCGTCGGGTACAAAGGCAAGCCGAGCATCTGCGCCAGCGGGCGGGCAATTTCCAGCGCCTGATTGAAGCCGCGCTCGGCCAGTCGGCCAGGTCCCAGCGGCACCGGACATAGCAGCGTCGGCAGCGCGCAGTTTGCCTGGCGCTGCACCGCGCATTGCAGGCGCTGCGCAAACAGCGTTGCCAATGCCAGTCGGCTGCCGAATTTCAGCTGCAGCACCAGTTGCGTCAGCGGCGGCGCGTAATCGACCGCGACCAGCGTCGCGTCGAAAGCCGGCGCATGCGCCTGACAGCGCCCGCAGCGCAGTGCGCCCGGAATTCCAGCCGTGCCGCTGCCGGCCATCGGATTCGCACATTGCCAGCAGCGCGGCGCGTCATCGCTGAAGAAGTCGGCCATGCAGGCATCGCAAACGAGGTCATCGCAAGCTGCGCCGCACAGCGCGCACGCAGCCGGAAGCAGCCATCGCAGCGCCGGCAATCGGGCAGCGGACAATGTCGAAACAGACCATTTCGAGGCCATCATTGTTGCCTTCAACCATGTACACTGCCGTCATTATCTCACCTACCCGGCTTGCCACCATGTCCGTCGTTACTCCTCCATCAAAAATGAGCGCCGCTATCGATACGCTGCGCGTACGCACATTTTTTTCACAACCGGCGCGCGTGCAGGCGTCCGATTTTCTGCGGCGCGAGATCTCTGCGCGCATGCATGAGCGTTTGCAGTTAGTCAAGATTACGCCGCGCCGCGTGCTCGACGCCGGCTGCGGCGCCGGCGCCGACCTGGCGATGCTGCGAAAAGACTTTTCCGGCGCGCAGATCGTCGGACTCGATGCCGCGCCGGCGATGATCAAAGCGGCGCAGGGGCCGGCATCGGCACTGGCCAGCCTGAACCAGTTGGTAGCCAGGTTATTGCCCATCAAGTCAGGGGTCGACTTGCTGTGCGGCGATTTTGGTAATCTGGCGCTGGCGGCCAACACGATTGATCTGGTCTGGTCGAATCTGGCACTGCACTGGCACGCGCAACCCGATGTTGTGTTTGCCGAATGGCACCGCGTGTTACGCGCCGACGGCTTGCTGATGTTTTCCTGTTTTGGGCCCGATACGTTCAAGGAAGTCAAGGCGGCGTTTGTTGACGCCGGTCTGGCGCCGCCCGCGCTGCCTTTTGTCGATATGCACGATTTCGGCGACATGCTGGTTCAGGCTGGCTTCGCCACGCCGGTACTGGACATGGAAACCATCACCGTCACCTACGCTAGCGCACAAGCGTTGCTGCTTGACGTGCGGGCCTGGGGCGGCAACCCGCTCGCTACGCGTGAGCGCGGCTTGACGGGGAAGTTGGCCTGGCAGCGCATGCTGGACGCGCTGGAACGCATGCGCCGGCCCGATGGCAAGATCGGTTTGAGCTTTGAGATTAACTATGGCCACGCGTTTCGCCCGCAACCGCGCGTGACCCGGGCCGGCGAGGCGATCATCCGCTTTGATCTGCCGCGGCCATCCAAATAGTTGTGGTGATGATGATAATCCGGCCTTGGTCGTGCGCAGTGGTGTGCAAACGTTGTTTGAATAGTCATGAAAGTGGATTATCCCTTGATGCGCAAGGGTATTTTTGATTATAATCGGGCACTAATTTTATCGACTGTTTGCACCGCTGGTTTGAGCCGGCAAGTACGGGTGCGTCACGATAAGCGCGGTTATGGCGAGCGGAGCATGTAACGGCCGCCGGTGAG
>JBLHNV010000112.1:0-8503 GCA_047623125.1 Janthinobacterium sp.
GAATTGCACTACTTGCCAGCGTTGCATTATCAAGGGGCGTTGTGTAGTATTCATGTGCGGGAGTGATGTTTGTCTGATAACTTGCATTTTGCCAGCAATGGCCACTCTTCGCCCTATCTTTTACTCCCCGCAGTTCAAAATCCCGCCCGCCTGTCTAGTTTTGCAAGTTCCTCTAAATTAAGATAAATAATTCAAATTTATTATTGACTATTAGAATTTTTTTTTGGTAAAGATGGGCTCGCATATGATGTGCAACATTCACTATGTGCGATAAGTCTCTAATTTTTCAATGTATTTTTTATTCCGGGCTTCTTTAGTGATATTCGCTAAGTCATTGACTTTATTGCGAAAATCGTGATTCGGCAATCGGAAAGCGCTTGACCACCATTCAACCATCCTCTAGAGTGGGTGAGTGTGTTAAAAAGTGTGTTTTTGTGGGATATATTCCCTACGCGCAACCCTTCCGCTTAACCAGTCCGATATCCAAAGGAAAACCGTGTTTCAAGGCGCGTCCGCAATCAATCTCGATGCCAAAGGCCGGATGTCCATCCCTGCCAAGCACCGTGACGCGCTCTCGATTCAGTGCGAAGGCCACCTGACGCTGACCAAGCATCCGCACGGTTGCCTGCTGTTTTTTCCGCGTCCGGTATGGGAGCTCCACCGCGAGCAGATCGCCGCGTGGCCGATGTCGGCGCGCTCCTGGCAACGCATTTTTTTGGGCAATGCCTGCGACGTCGACCTCGATACGGCCGGTCGCATATTGATTTCCCCGGAGTTGCGCGGCACTGCCGGCCTTCACCGCGAAGTGATGATGATCGGTATGGGCACGCATTTCGAGATATGGGATGCGGCCAAACTGGCCGAAAGCGAACAGCAAGCGATTGACGCCGGCATGCCAGATGCGTTATCCGATTTTTCATTTTAAAGGCGTATTGATGACGAACTTATCCGCGCCCGAATTCCTGCACCGCACGGTACTGCTTGATGAAGCGGTCGATGGGCTGGACTTGTCTGGCGCGCGCGCACAAGGCATTTACGTTGACGGCACCTTCGGACGTGGCGGCCACAGCCGCCTGATCCTCGAGCGCCTGGGCGCGCGCGCGCGTCTGATCGCGTTCGACAAGGATTTGCAGGCGATCGCGACAGCCGCGCAGATCGCAGATCCGCGCTTTCACATCGTGCATGATAGTTTTGCGACGATGACGGCCAGCCTGGCGGCAGCCGGCATAGACCGAGTCGATGGCATCTTGCTCGACCTGGGCATCTCATCGCCCCAGGTCGACGATGCTGCGCGCGGTTTCAGCTTTCGTAATGATGGCCCGCTCGACATGCGAATGGATACCACGCGCGGAGTGTCGGCGGCCGAGTGGCTTGCGAGTGAGACCGAGCAGAGATTGGAAAAGGTAATACGGGAATATGGGGAAGAACGGTTTGCTTTTCAGATTGCAAAGGCGATTGTTGCTCGCCGATCGGTCGAGCCAATTTCGAGCACACGCCAGCTTGCCAGTATCGTGGCAGGCGCGGTCAAGACCCGCGAAAAGGGCAAGGATCCGGCCACCCGCACCTTTCAAGCCATCCGGATTTTCATCAACAAGGAACTCGAAGATCTTGAGATCGGCCTGAATCAGGCTTACGCTTGCCTGGCGCCGGGCGCTCGCATGGTCGTTATCAGCTTCCACTCGCTGGAAGATCGGATCGTCAAGCGCTTCTTTGCTTCCAAGGTCCATTTGCCGCAGCCAGATCGGCGTCTGCCGATCCGCGCGGTTGACTTGCCGCAGCCGGAAATGCGGCTGATCGCCAAGATGAAGCCGTCCCTGGCCGAAGTTGAACGCAATCCCCGTTCGCGCTCGGCCGTCATGCGCATCGCGCAGCGTTTGTCACACAGTACGACCGAGTCCGGGGCTGCTGCGTGAACGGCAAGGTCAATCTGGTGCTTACCGCGTTGCTGGTCGGTTGCGCATTGTCGCTGGTGAATGCGCAATACCAGTCGCGCCATTTGTTCGTTGAACTGGGTCGCGCTCAGTCGCAAGCGCGTTTGCTCAATCTGGCCTGGTCGCAGTTGCAGCTCGATCAATCGACGCTGGGCAAGCATGAACGCATCGAGGCAATCGCCCGCACCGTGCTGGACATGACGCCGCTGGCAGCCGGGCGTACCCAATACCTGACCGAGGGGGCGCAATGACGCGCGGCGCAGGTGCGCGCGTGGCTGCGTCGAAAGGCGTGCCGTTTGCAAAAAACCCGGTGCTGGCGGTGCGCTTGCCGGTGTGGCGTTCACGCGTCGTGCTGTTGGTGTTGTTCGCGGCGTTTGTCGCACTGGCCGCCCGCGCGGTCTGGTTGCAAGGCTGGTCGACCCAGTTTTTGCAGCGTCAGGGCGAGATCCGCTATGCCCGCACGCTCGAACTGCCCGCCACGCGCGGCAAAATTACTGACCGCAATGGCCAGGTGCTGGCTTCCTCGATACCGGTGAAGGCGATCTGGGCGATCCCGGACGATGCGCTGCTGGCGTCGCCCGAGAAGCTCTTGGCGCTGGGCACGCTGCTGGACTTGAGCAAGCAGGAATTGCGCTCGAAGCTCGATTCCGACAGCAATTTCGTCTATCTGAAGCGCCAGGTTGAGAACGATATCACCGATCAGATCGCCAAACTCGGCATCGACGGCATCCATACGCGCAAGGAATACAAGCGTTACTATCCGCAGGGCGAAGTGATGACGCATCTGGTCGGCTTTACCAATGTCGAAGACGTGGGCCAGGAAAGCATGGAACTGGCGCAGCAAAAGACGCTGGTGGGCTCCACTGGCAGCCGCCGCGTGATCAAGGACCGACTCGGCCATATCGTCGAGGATATCGGCTCGATCCGCGAGCCGCACGATGGCAAGGACCTGATCTTGTCGGTCGATAGCAAGATCCAATATATTACGTTTACGCAACTGAAGGCGGCGGTCTTGAAATTCAAGGCCAAGGCGGGTGCTGCCGTGGTGCTCGATGTGCATACCGGTGAAGTGCTGGCGTTGGCCAATTACCCCAGCTACGATCCGAACGACCGTAGCACGCTGAGCGGCTCGCAATTGCGCAATCGCGTGATGACCGACACCTTCGAGCCCGGTTCGACGCTGAAGCCGATCACGGTCGCGCTGGCGCTAGATACCAACCGGGTAACACCGAAAACCCGCATCGATACTGGTCAAGGCCGCTTCACGATCGCCGACCGTACGATTTCGGATACCAAGGCGCACGGCATGCTGTCGGTCTCGGAAATCATCGAGTTTTCATCCAACATTGGCACCTCTAAAATCGCGCTCGGCATGCCGGCCGAAGAAATGTGGGAAATGTTTACCAAGGTTGGTTTCGGCCAACAACCCAAATTCGGTTTTCCAGGCTCCGTCGCCGGTCGCGTGCGGCCGTACAAATCGTGGCGCCCGATCGAGCAGGCGACGATGAGCTATGGCAACGGCATCTCGGTGTCGCTGATCCAGTTGGCGCGCTCCTACCTGATGTTTGCGCGCAACGGCGACATCATTCCCTTGTCGTTTCAAAAGGTCAGCGCGGCGCCACCCGGGCAGCAAGTGATCTCGGCCAAGACTGCGGGCGAAATGCGCGCGATGCTCGAACTGGTGGTGTCGCCTAGCGGTACCGCGCCCAAGGCGCAAGTGGCAGGCTACCGCATCGGTGGCAAGACCGGCACTGCCTACAAGGTTGAAAACGGCAAGTATGCGATGCCGCGCAAGTACATCGGCACTTTTGTCGGTATCGCGCCGATGTCCAAGCCACGCTTCGTGATCGCCGTCATGATCGACGAGCCGACTACTCGCGAGCATTACGGTGGCCAGGTTGCTGCGCCGACCTTTGCCGCGGTGGCGGCCAATGCGCTGCGCGCGATGAACGTGCCGCCCGATTCGGCGATCACTGAAATCATCATCCCGGCCAACGCCGGACCGGAGGGCATGTGATGCCTGCTCTGACCATCGAACAAGTCGTCGCCTGGCTGGCCGGCATTGCGCCGGCTGGCCAACTCGCTTCCGATACCCGACGCCTGAAGACGGGTGACATCTTCTTTGCTTATCCGGGCGATGCCGGCGACGGGCGCCACCATATCGCCGCTGCGATCGATCAGGGCGCTGCGGCCGTGTTGTACGACGATGCCGATTTTGCGTGGAATCCGGCATGGGCGGTGCCGCACCTGGCTGTTGCCAGCCTGAAGCAACAAGCTGGCCCGTTGGCCCATGCGTTTTACAAGATGCCCGATGCGGCGATGTTTTCGATTGGCATCACCGGCACCAATGGCAAGACGTCGTGCGCGCTGTGGCTGGGTCAGGCGCTGTCGCGCGTCGGCTTGTCGACGGGGGTCATTGGCACGCTGGGTGCCGGCATCTTTCCTGCCGGTACGTCCGGCCTAGCCGCATTCGACGCCACTGGCTACACCACGCCGGACGCGGTGCTGCTGGCGCGCAAACTGGCCGACATGCGCGGCGTCGATGCGCTGGCGCTCGAAGTATCGTCGATCGGACTGGTCCAGCAGCGCGTCGCCGGCATGCATTTCGACGTGGCCTTGTTTACCAATCTGACGCGCGACCATCTCGATTACCACGGCGACCTGGCGCAATATGAAGCGGCCAAGGCCCGCTTGTTCGACTGGCCCGGCTTGAAGTGCGCGGTCGTCAATCTGGACGATGCGATGGGGTTGCGCCTGGTCACGCAACTGGCGGGCAAGTTGCCATTGTTCGGCTACACGCTGCTTGACGCGGCCGCCCAGCCCGAGATCGCCGGCGTCAATGTGTTGCGCGCCGGGGCCTTGCGCAACCGGAACAAGGGCACCGATTTCCATGTCGAGTGCAGCTTTGGCACGGCGCTGGTGAAGACCGGCTTGATCGGTCGTTTCAACATCAGCAATGCGCTGGCCGTACTGGCCGTGCTGCTGGCCAAAGGTATCCCATGGCGCGCGGCGATCGACTCGATCGAAGCGTTGACCCCAGCGCCGGGGCGCATGCAGCAAGTGGCAAGCCATGACGCGCCGATGGTCATCATCGATTATGCGCACACGCCCGATGCACTGGAAAAAACGCTTGCTGCGCTGCGCCAGGTCGCCGAGCAACGCGGCGGGCGCCTGTGGTGCGTATTTGGCTGCGGCGGCGACCGCGATCCCGGCAAGCGTGCGCAGATGGGGGCCGTTGCACTGATGGCCGATCAGGTACTCGTTACCAGCGATAATCCGCGCAGCGAAGATGCGAACAGCATCATCGAACAGATCGTCGCCGGCATGGCGCCATCGGCCACTGAACCCGATGCGCAGTCAGGCTGCGCCGTGCTGCGCATCGAAGACCGCGCTGCCGCGATTTTGTATGCGATCAAGCATGCGGCGAGGCCGGACGTGATCCTGGTCGCTGGCAAGGGCCATGAGCAATACCAGGAAATCAAGGGCAAGAAATTGCCGTTCTCGGATACCGACCATGCCGCACTGGCGCTGGCTGCGCGCGCCACGATGATGCGCACTAACTGATGAGGACGAATTGATGCACGCAACTTTGACACAATTGGTCGCTGCCATCACCGGTGCAAGACTCGTACCGGGCGTGGTACCGGGCGCGGTGCCAAGCACGGCGGACGATGTGACGATCGGCAGCGTGTCGACCGATAGTCGCAGCGCCTCAAAGGGGGCGCTCTTCGTCGCGCTGCGCGGCGATAGCTTCGACGGCCACGATTTTCTGGCCCAGGTTGCGCAAGCTGGCGCGGCAGCCGTCGTCGTCGAAGCGTTGCCCGCCGGCTGGACCGGTACGACCAGTGCGCCAGCGATCCTGGTGCCCGACACGCTGGTCGCGCTGGGTCAGATCGCCCACTTCTGGCGCCGCCAGTGTGCGCTGCCGATGATCGGCGTCACCGGCAGCAATGGCAAGACTACGGTCAAGGAAATGATCGCAGCCATCCTGTGCGCCGCCTTCGGCGAGCAGGGTTATTTGGCCACGCGCGGCAATTTCAATAATGAAATCGGCGTTCCGCTGACCTTGCTGCGCCTGGAGCCGACGCACAGTGCCGCAGTCATCGAACTGGGCATGAATCATCCGGGTGAAATCGCGCGCCTGTCCGCGATCGCCCGGCCGACGCTGGCGCTGGTCAACAATGCGCAGCGCGAACACCAGGAATTCATGCATAGCGTGCACGCGGTGGCGCTGGAAAACGGCGCCGTGCTGGAAGGCTTGCAAGATGACGGTATTGGCGTGTTTCCGTTTGATGATACGTTTACCGCACTGTGGCGCACGCTGGCCGGCGCGCGCCGCGTGATCACGTTCGCGCCGGTGAAGGCGCAAGCGCAAGACAAGGCCGCGACCGGGGCGACGATCCGGGACACCACTCCCCGCGCCGACGTCAGCTGCACCTGGCGCTCAAATGACTTTGGCAACGACATGTTCGTGACCATCGTTACCGATGCTGCACCGCTCCAGTTTTTCATCGGCCTGGCCGCGGCAGGCGATCACAATGTGCGCAATGCGCTGGCCGCCATCGCTTGCGCTCATGGTATCGGCATCGATGTCGATGCGATCAAACGTGGCCTTGAATTGTTCGCGCCGGTCAGCGGACGCTTGCAGAAAAAAGTCGCCGCCAGCGGCGTCACCGTGATCGACGACAGCTATAACGCCAATCCGGATTCGGTGCGCGCCGCAATCGACGTGCTGGCGCAAGCGGCACCGCCGCGCGTGCTGGTGCTGGGCGACATGGGCGAAGTCGGCACCGAGGGCCGCCAGTATCACGAGGAAATCGGCGCCTATGCGGCCAGCAAGGGCATGGAACACGTGTTCTCGACCGGAGAGCTGGCGCGCCACCTTGGCGCCGCCGATGCACTAAGTGATGTCCAGTATGGCAAACAATTCGGACATTCGACACAATTCGAACATTTTGAGCAATTCGACGCCTTGCTGACCGCGCTCGACGCTCATCTGGCGCACGCCACGTTACCCGCGACCGTGCTGGTCAAGGGATCACGTTTCATGCAGATGGAGCGCGTGGTCAGGCATTTGCTCGACCCGCAGATCGACCCCCAAAACAATAACAAGAAAGTGCATTAATCATGTTGCTCTGGCTAGCCCAATATTTTCAGGAAGAACTCGGCCCGCTGCGGGTCTTTAACTTCATCACGTTTCGTGCCGTGTTCGCGACGCTGACCGCGTTGCTGATCGGCCTGGCCGCCGGCCCGGCCGTGATTCGCATGCTGACCCGCATGAAGGTGGGGCAGGCCGTACGCCCCGACGGTCCGCAAACCCATCTGAAAAAACACGGCACGCCGACCATGGGTGGTGTGCTGATCCTGATTTCGATCGGTATTTCGACGCTGCTGTGGGCCGACTTGTCGAACCGCTTCATCTGGCCGGTGCTGATCGTCACGCTCGGTTTTGGTGCGGTCGGCTGGGCCGATGATTACCGCAAAGTGGTGCGGCAAGACCCGAACGGCATGCGCTCGCGCGAAAAATATTTCTGGCAATCCTTGATCGGCATCGTCGCCGCCTTTTACCTGGCCTTTTCCGTGTCGGTGTCGGTGCCAAGCGCGTCCGAAGTGTGGCAATTGATCTATGCGTGGGGGCAATCGGGCTTTTCGATGGACTTGCCGCCCAAGGCCGACCTGATCGTGCCATTTTTCAAGACTTTCAGCTATCCGTTGGGCGTGTGGGGCTTCATCGGGCTGACCTATTGCGTTATCGTCGGCACCAGCAACGCCGTCAATTTCACCGATGGCCTCGATGGCCTGGCGATCATGCCCACCGTGATGGTGGGCACCGCGCTGGGTTTGTTCGCCTATCTGACCGGCAGTGCTACCTATTCGAAATACCTGTTGATTCCGCACATTCCGGGCGCCGGCGAACTGATCATCTTCTGTGGCGCGATGGCGGGCGCCGGACTGGCTTTTCTGTGGTTCAACGCGCATCCGGCCCAGGTGTTCATGGGCGATGTCGGGGCGCTGGCGCTGGGCGGCGCGCTCGGCACCATCGCTGTCATCGTGCGCCAGGAAGTGGTGCTGTTCATCATGGGCGGCATCTTCGTCGTCGAGACACTGTCGGTCATCATTCAGGTCGGTTGGTTCAAGTTCACCAAGATGCGCACTGGCACCGGGCGCAGGGTCTTCCTGATGGCGCCGCTGCATCACCATTTCGAACAAAAAGGCTGGAAAGAAACCCAGGTTGTCGTGCGTTTCTGGATCATCACGATGCTGCTGGTGCTGATCGGCCTTTCTACATTGAAGCTGCGCTGATGAGCTACCACGGTCAACATGCACTGGTGCTGGGACTCGGAGAATCGGGTCTGGCGATGGCACAGTGGCTGCACCGCCAGGGTGCTGTACTGCGCGTGGCAGATACGCGTAGCGCACCCGAGCGCTTGCCGGCCCTGCGCGCTTGCGTTCCAAATGCTCAATTCGTCAGCGGACCGTTGAACCCAGCGTTGCTCGATGGCATCGACTTGATCGCCGTCAGCCCGGGCCTTTCGCCGCTCAGTGCGCTGGCCGAACTGATCCCGGCTGCG
>JBLHNV010000113.1:0-8451 GCA_047623125.1 Janthinobacterium sp.
GCAGCTGGAAAACCTGTGTAACTGGATCACGGTGATGGCACCCGGCCAGACGGTCGAAGTCAAGGACTTGCCGTTGGAATTGACGCAAGGGCAGGATTTTTCCAGCGTTGCCCCGGTCGCCAGTACCAGTACCGGTGCCGGTGTGAGCAGCGCGGTCGGCGGTGTCGTGAATCTGCTGCCGGAAGCTGGCGCGGCGATCGACGCCATCGAAGCGGGCTGGATTGCGCTGCTGGAAACGCAAGCGGCCAACATGCTTGGCAATGGGCAGCAGGAAGTGATGGCGGTACTGGGCCGTCAATTCGAATCGGCGCTGATCAAGACGGCGCTCAGGCATACGCACGGGCGCAAGAACGATGCAGCGGTGCGCCTTGGAATCGGCCGCAACACGATCACGCGCAAGATCGCTGAACTCGGCATCGACGGCGCCCGGGACGACTGAAGGCGATCCGCGCGGGATGACGGTGCCCCGCGCATGCCATTGATCGGTTAAGCTTGCGCGTTCCGGGGCGCAAGCCTCCCAGGGGGGAACTTGTATGCTGATCAATTGCGTTGCCTACCAGGATGGCAATAAACTGTCCGATATCTCGATCGAATCGATCAGCGATTACGTCGTGCGCCCCGACTGCTTCGTCTGGGTCGCGCTGCAGGATGCATCGCCCGATGAATTGTTGGAAATGCAGCACGAATTCGGTCTGCACGAACTAGCGGTCGAAGATGCGCGGCGCGGCCAGCAGCGCCCCAAGATCGAAGAATATGCCGATTCGCTGTTCGCCGTGGTGCAGACGATGGAATTGGTCGATGGGCAGATGGTGCAAGGTGAAGTCGCCATCTTCGTCGCCGCGAATTATGTATTGTCGGTGCGTAGCGGCACCACGCGCGGCTTCACTGAAGTGCGTACGCGGGCCGAGCGCGAGCCGCATTTGCTGCGCAAAGGGGCCGGTTTCGTGTTGTATGCGCTGATGGATGCGGTCGTCGACCGCTATTTCCCGGTGCTCGACATGCTGGAATCCGAACTTGAATTGATCGAGGAACGCATGTTCCACCCGGGATCGGAGCGCGACAATATCGAGCGCCTGTATCAGCTCAAGCGCAAGATCATGCTGCTGCGGCACGTGGTGGCGCCTTTGATGGAAGCGAGCGGCAAGCTGCACGGTGCCTGGGTGCCGGCGCTGTGCCAGGATACGCAAGAATATTTTCGCGATGTGCACGACCATCTGCACCGCATCAGCGCGACGCTGGACACGATCCGCGACACCATCGGCACCGCGATCCAGGTCAACTTGTCGATGGTCGCCATCGATGAAAGCGAAGTCAACAAGAAGCTGGCGGCCTGGGCCGCGATCTTCGCGATCTTCACCGCCTTTGCCGGCGTCTGGGGCATGAATTTCAAACTGATGCCGGAACTCGACTGGCGCTACGGCTATCCGGTCGCCGTCGCGCTGATGGTGTCCGTGTGCGGCTATCTGTACTACCGCTTCCGGCGCTCCGGCTGGCTGTGATTTCTTTACAGCATCACGCTGCCGCCATCGACAGCGCCACTGCTTCGGCGACCCGGATGCCATCGACTGCTGCCGACAGGATGCCACCGGCATAACCAGCACCTTCACCGGCCGGAAACAAGCCGCGTGTGTTAAGGCTCTGGCAATTGTCGTCGCGCCGCTTGATCCGGATCGGCGACGAGGTGCGCGTCTCGACGCCGGTCAGCACGGCATCTTGTTGGTAATAACCTTTGATTTGCTTGTTGAATGCCGGGAATGCTTCGCGCAACGCGCTGATCGCATATTCGGGCAGTACCTGGCCCAAGTCACACAGTTGCACTGCCGGCAAGTAAGACGGCGTCACGCTGCCAAATTCTTGCGACGCGCGTCCGGCCACGAAGTCGCCAATCAGCTGGCCCGGCGCATTGTAATTGCTTCCGCCCAGCACGAAGGCGCGCTCTTCCAGTTCACGCTGCAGCGCGATGCCGGCCAGCGGGTGACCGGGAAAGTCGGCCGGCGTGATGCCAACCACGATCGCGCTGTTGGCATTGCGTTCGTTGCGCGAATACTGGCTCATGCCGTTGGTGACCAGGCGCCCCGGTTCGGAGGCGGCGGCCACGACGGTGCCGCCCGGGCACATGCAAAAGCTGTAGACCGAACGGCCATTGGCGGCGTGGTGCACCAGCTTGTAATCGGCCGCGCCCAAAATGGCGTTGCCGGCGTGCTGGCCGAAGCGGGCCTGGTCGATCAGCGATTGCGGATGTTCGACGCGGAAACCGATCGAAAACGCTTTCGCTTCGATATAGACGCCGCGCTCGTGCAGCATCTCGAACGTGTCGCGCGCACTATGGCCGATCGCCAGCACCACGTGATTGGTCGCGATCCGTTCACCGCTGGCCAGCAGCAGTGCGCGTACCTTGCCTTGCGTTTGGCCTTGCGTTTGCTCCGCCACATTCGGGCCGGCGCCGGCCTCGATTTCGATATCGATGACCCGGCTCTCGAAGCGGAATTCGCCGCCCAGGCCTTCGATCGTCGCGCGCATGTGCTCGACAACCTTGACCAGTCGGAAGGTGCCGATGTGCGGCTTGCTCACATACATGATCTCTGCCGGCGCGCCCGCCTTGACGAATTCGGTCAAGACCTTGCGCCCGTAATGCTTCGGGTCCTTGATCTGGCTATACAGCTTGCCGTCCGAAAAAGTACCGGCGCCACCTTCGCCGAACTGCACATTCGATTCTGGATTGAGTTCGCGCTTGCGCCAGAAACCGAAGGTATCCTTGGTCCGTTCGCGCACCGATTTGCCGCGCTCCAGGATGATCGGGCACAGTCCCATCTGGGCCAGGATCAGCGCCGCGAACAAGCCGCACGGGCCGCTGCCGATCACCACCGGTCGCAGACCAAAGCCGCCGCTGCCGCTTGCCACCGGTTGCTGTTTTGACGCATCAACAGCCTGGCCAGTGGCGACGAAATGGTAGGACGTGTCCGGCGTCAATCCCAGATGGATATCGCCTTGCATCCGCTCCAGCACTGCGGCCTGGGCCGTGGTGTCGATGTCGAGCGAATAGATCAGGTTGATCGCGCTGCGCTTGCGGGCGTCGTAGCTGCGTTTGAACACCGTGTAGCCACGCAACTCGGCAGCACTGATGCCTAGCCGCGCCAGCACGGCCTCGGTCAGCGCCGTGTCATCGTGCTCGAGCGGGAGTTTTACTTCATTGAGTCGCAACATGATTCATATTTCCGAAGTGTGCGGTGCCGGCAACTGGCCGGGCACCGTCTGTGAGGGCGCGGCCCACCCTTGATCGATCTCGATGGTCGGGTTGCCGCATGCAAGGCGCTATTTTACCTGCATCACAGCGGCATCGAGTGGCGCCGCGACCGCGCATCAGCATCCGCCACCAGCGCCCAAAAAAGGTCATCAACGTGTACCCGGCAGACATTATATTGCTTTGCAGTAGGCAATAAAGCAACGAAAGTTTCTGGTCGCCAGCCATCTTTCCGCCATGCTCGACGCTGCTTTGGCACTCTTGCACAGATGGGATCGGGCCAGCGGCTGCAATGGATGCTTTTTTTGTATTGCACCATCGGCGAGCTTGTGCGCCCGCGCAGTGTGCTGTGTCGCACCCACTTCGGGATATTTTTGAGCGGTAAAAATGTATGATTTTTACTGTTGTTTTCTGCGCAGAAGTGCTTTTCCGGAGATTAATGATTGTCTTTTTGATATGGTCTGAGCAATATTTCGGATCCAATTCATTGACATCAGGGGTAGCCTCAAAAACCAAGTGCACCACCACCTTCTATGGCTACGGTACATGGAAAATAACCAAGGGCTTCGTTCTCGCCGCGGGTGTGCGCAACATGCTTGATCGGAATTCGCCGCTGAGTTTCCGGACGCAAACTTTCCAGGCCGGTTGCTATCCGCGCTTCACGGACCCGACAGGGCGTACCTTCTACCTGCGTGGTACATAGGCTTTCTAAGTCTTGATGCGATACCCGGGCCGAGAAAACGCACTTTCTCGGGCTTTTTTTATTTGTGAATCATTCGCAATCGTGAATCATTCGCAATTTTTTAGCGTTCAAAAAATCGATTGGCACCGCATCCATCCCGAAAATGGCTATGGCGTCATCTATTACGTCATCTATGTCGGCGCTTACATCCCGCCCCATGCACCGTTGATGATGGCCAGCGCAGCCAGGCCGGCCGTTTCGGTGCGCAGAATGCGCGGCCCCAGCGCCAGCGCCAGCGCGCCATGCTTGACTGCGGCGTCTTCCTCGGCCGGGCTCAAGCCGCCTTCGGGACCGATCACCAGCGTGACCGCTTGCGGCGCCTGATGGCGCGCCCAGTCGGCCAGGCCGGTGTTTGCGCGCGGGCTCAAGATGATGCGTTTGTGCATGTCCTGCTGCGCTATCCATGGCCCGTAATCACTCAGCGGCGCCAGTTGTGCCAGACGGTTGCGCCCGCTTTGCTCGGAAGCGGCGACGATAATGCCTTGCCAGTGCGCATGCCTTTTCAGGGCACGCTCGCCAGATAGCCGTACCACACAGCGCTGCGCCGCCAGCGGTGCGATGCTGGATACGCCCAGTTCGACCGCCTTTTCGATGATCCAATCCATTTTTGAGGATTCCGGCAGTGCTTGCGCCAGCGTGACTGCGTACGGCAATTCGACGTCGGCAGGGGTATGGGCCTTCACTTCGACGCTGACGCGCTTCTTTTCGATGCTCGTCAAGGTCGCGGTGTATTCGCCGCCATCGCCGTTGAACAGCGTGATTGCTGCGCCAGAAGTCAGGCGCAGCACCTGAATGTGGTGGGCCAGCGCGTCCGGCAGTGCGAGGATGGCGCCGACTTCAAGTGCATCGGGAAGGAAAAAACGCGGCATGGAAAGTCCTCGTGATCGGGTTGTAGCGGGGCGCGAACGCCGCCAAAGGAGAGTGAGATGATGGAAAAAATGCACAATCGGCATGTTTTGAGATGTAATTTTAAATCGGACACTTCCGGTCTGGTAAAATACTTGGTTCCAGAAACACGCATGCCCATCGCAAACCTCAGTAATCGATAGCCCAAACCAACATGACTTCCACGCTCCCCACTACCAAAATGGCCAACGCGATCCGCGCGCTGGCAATGGACGCTGTACAACAGGCGAACTCCGGCCACCCCGGCATGCCAATGGGTATGGCCGATATTGCCGTTGCGCTGTGGAGTGGTCATTACCGCCACAATCCGGCCAACCCGGGATGGTTGAACCGCGACCGTTTTCTGCTCTCCAACGGGCATGGCTCGATGTTGCACTATGCGCTGCTGCACCTGACCGGCTACGACCTGTCGATGAGCGATCTGCAATCATTTCGCCAGATGCACTCGAAAACGCCGGGCCACCCGGAAGTGAAAGTCACCCCCGGCATTGAGACGACCACTGGCCCGCTGGGTCAGGGGCTGGCCAATGCGGTCGGCATGGCGCTGTCCGAGCAATTGCTGGCGGCCCAGTTCAACCAGCCCGGTTTTGATATCGTCGATCATTACACCTATGCATTCCTTGGTGACGGTTGCCTGATGGAAGGCATTTCGCACGAAGTGTGTTCGCTGGCCGGCACGCTCGGATTGAACAAGCTCATTGCGCTGTACGACGACAATGGCATTTCGATCGACGGCAAGGTCGAAGGCTGGTTCACCGACGATACGCCAAAACGCTTCGAAGCCTATGGCTGGAACGTGATCAGCGCCGTCGACGGCCATGACGTGGCTGCGGTCGATGCCGCGATCACGGCCGCCAAGGCATCCACAAAGCCAACCTTGATCTGCTGCAAGACCATCATCGGCAAGGGTTCGCCGAATCTGCAGGGCAGCGACAAGGTGCATGGCGCCGCGCTGGGTGACAAGGAAATCGCCTTGGTGCGCGAGCACCTGAACTGGGATGCGGCACCTTTCGAAATGCCGGCTGATGTCTATTGCGCCTGGGACGCCAAGGAGCAGGGCGCCGTACTGGAAAATGACTGGAATGCGCGCTTTGCTTCCTACAGCGCCAAGCATCCGGAACTGGCGGCTGAATTGTTGCGCCGCATGCAGGGCGACTTGCCGCAAGCGTTCGATGGCGCGCTGGCCGCAGCGATTACCGCCTGCGTCGACAAGCAGGAAAACATCGCGACCCGCAAGGCGAGCCAGAATGCGATCCAGGCTTTGGCTCCGGTGCTGCCGGAATTTTTGGGCGGTTCGGCCGATCTGACCGGTTCCAACCTGACCAACTGGAAAGAATGCGTCGCGCTGCGATCAGGCCAGCCGGGCAACCATATCAATTACGGCGTGCGTGAATTCGGCATGAGCGCGATCATGAACGGCATCGCGCTGCATGGCGGTTTCATTCCGTTCGGCGCCACCTTCCTGACGTTCTCCGATTACAGCCGCAACGCATTGCGCATGGCTGCGCTGATGAAGCTGCGTTCGATCTTTGTGTTTACGCACGATTCGATCGGCTTGGGCGAAGATGGCCCGACGCACCAGTCGGTCGAGCACATTTCATCGCTGCGCCTGATTCCGCAACTGGACAACTGGCGTCCGTGCGACAGCGTCGAATCAATCGTCGCGTGGGGCTGTGCTGTACGCCGCAACGACGGTCCGTCGACGCTGATCTTTTCGCGCCAGAACCTGCCGTACCAGCAGCGCACCAGCGAGCAAATTACCAATATCGCCCGCGGCGGTTACGTGCTCAGCGACACTGGTGACAACAAGGTCGGCGCGCCGCAGGTAATTTTGATCGCAACCGGTTCCGAAGTCGAACTGGCCACCAAAGCGGCACAAACACTGGTCGCCGAAGGTATTAACGTGCGCGTGGTATCGATGCCGTCGACCGACGTCTACGACCGCCAGGACGCTCACTACAAAGCCAGCGTGTTGACGAAAGGCGTGCCGCGCGTCGCGATCGAAGCCGGCGTCACCGACTTCTGGTACAAATACGTCGGACTTGAAGGCGCCGTAGTCGGCATCGACACCTTCGGCGAATCGGCTCCGGCCGGTACGCTGTTCAAGCACTTCGGTTTTACCGTCGACAATGTCGTGGCCAAGGTCAAGGCGGTACTGGTCGGATAAATTCAACCGCGTGGCGCCTCTTCGTTGCCTCTTTGGCGCCACGCCGGTCTGTCATTTTTCAATCTCTCGCGTGGGCACTCGGCCCCATACTCGTACCTCTTTTTTTTCAATCAGGAGCACAACATGACGATTAAAGTTGCAATCAACGGTTATGGCCGCATCGGCCGCAATGTCCTGCGCGCTTTCTATGAAGGCGGCAAACAACACGATATCCAGATCGTTGCCATCAACGACCTCGGCGATGCCAAGTCGAACGCGCACCTGACCCGTTACGACACGGCGCACGGCAAGTTCCCCGGCACCGTCACCGTCGAGGGCGACAACATGATCGTCAATGGCGATCCGATCCGCGTGTTTGCGCAGCGCAATCCAGCCGAAATTCCATGGGGCGAACTGGGTGTCGATGTCGTGCTGGAATGCACCGGCTTCTTCACGACCAAGGAAAAGGCTTCGGCCCATCTGGTCGGTGGCGCCAAGAAAGTCATCATTTCGGCACCGGGCGGCAAGGATGTCGATGCCACCATCGTGTTCGGCGTCAACCATGAAGTGCTGAAGGCAACCGACACGGTGATCTCGAACGCATCGTGCACGACCAACTGCCTGGCGCCATTGGTCAAGCCGTTGAACGATGCCATCGGACTGGAAACAGGCTTGATGACGACCGTGCACGCGTACACGAATGACCAGGTGCTGAGCGACGTGATGCATGAAGACTTGCGCCGCGCCCGTTCGGCCACGATGAGCATGATCCCGGCCAAGACCGGCGCCGCAGCCGCGGTCGGCCTGGTGCTGCCGGAATTGAATGGCAAGCTCGATGGTTTCGCGATCCGCGTGCCGGTCATCAACGTGTCCCTGGTCGATCTGACGTTCGTCGCATCGCGCGACACCACCGTCGATGAAGTCAATGCGATCATGAAAACGGCATCTGAAGGCGCACTGCAAGGCATTCTGACGTACCAGACCGAACCGCTGGTCTCGATCGACTTCAATCACAACCCGGCTTCGTCGAACTTCGACTCGACGCTGACCAAGGTATCGGGCCGTCTGGTCAAGGTATCGTCATGGTACGACAACGAGTGGGGTTTTTCGAACCGCATGCTGGACACCACGGTTGCCCTGATGGCCGCAAAATAAGCTGAAAACAAGCTGATCATTGCTTCATGAAAAACGCCCTCCGGGGCGTTTTTTTGTTTCAATGGTCTTTGTTCGGTTTCCAAGCAAGCGAACTCATGTGTTTTCGCAAGCAGTGCGCGCAGCCTCCGGAAAATACTGTTTCATAATGCATTGTGAACGGTAAAGGATGGGGGCTGGCATGCGCGATGACATCTTTTGGATCATGCTGTTGTCGATCTGCGCTCTGTTGGCAACCCCTGCGCATGGCTGCGAGCCCGGTGC
>JBLHNV010000114.1:0-8430 GCA_047623125.1 Janthinobacterium sp.
AAGCGCTGCACATCGTCTTCATCACTTCCTGGTTCGCCGGCCTGTTTTACCTGCCGCGCATTTTCGTCAATCTGGCGATGGAAACCGATACGGTGGCCACCGAACGTCTGTTGCTGATGGCGCGCAAATTGTATCGCTTCACCACGATACTGGCGCTGCCGGCGATCGTGTTCGGCGTGGCTTTGACGGTGATGATGTTCGGCCCCAATATACCCGCGTGGATGCACGCCAAGCTGGCGCTGGTGGTGCTGGTAATCGGGTATCACCACTCGTGCGGCCTGATGCTGAAAAAATTTGAAAGAGGTGCAAACAAACGCAGCCATGTCTGGTTGCGCTGGTTCAATGAAGTGCCGGTGATCCTGTTGTTCGGGATCGTCGTGCTGGTTGTCGTCAAGCCATTCTGATCGGAGCAACGTCCCATGAGCAGCAACAAAGTTTGCCGGTATTTTTTCGTGCCGCAGTCGCCGTGGAGTTATCTCGGTCATGCGCGGCTGATTGCGCTGGCCAAGCAGCACGGCGTGCAGATCGAAGTGTGTCCATTCGACCTGGGCAAGGTATTTAGCGTGTCCGGCGGTTTGCCATTGAGCAAACGCGCGCCGCAGCGCCAGGCTTATCGCTTGCAGGAACTGGCACGCTGGTCCGAATTGCTGCACACACCGCTCAACGTGCACCCGAAATTTTTTCCGGTGTCGGGCGACGCGGCGGCAAAACTGATCATCGCGACCCGTCTGGCGCTGGGCGTCGACGTGGCGCTTGAACTGACGCAGGCGATCATGCGCGCGCTGTGGGAAGAAGAAAAGAACATCGGCGATGAAGAGACTTTGACCCAGATCGCCAACGCTTGCGAACTCGACGGCCGCATGCTGGTCAAGTCGTCCGCCACCGCCAGCGTGCAAGCCGAGTACGATCGCAACACCGACGAAGCAATGGCCGCCAGCGTGTTCGGCGCGCCATGGTACATCGTCGATGGCGACGGTTACTGGGGCCAGGACCGACTCGATTTCGTCGAGCGAGCGTTCGAGCGCCGCTAAAACTGGCTGCAGGCCTTAACTTTCGGCCTGCATTCCTCGCTGTTCGCTGTACTTGCGTACAGTTGCGCTTTTTTACCGGAACTTGAAGCGCTTGCGACGGTTTTAGAGGCACACTGATGAAATAGTGGCATTGAAGTAAAACGGATTTTGATTTTCAACGGATAAAAGGTACACCATGGCTTCCTATTTTTGCCCATGCCCGCGCGGCATGGAAGCGGCGCTGGCCGAAGAACTGGGCGAAATCGCGCAGCAACCCGCAAGCAGCCTGAAAGTGCACAACCAGGTCCCGGGCGGCGTCCATTGCTCGGGCGATCTGCTGGACGCTTACCGCGTCAATTTGCATTCGCGGATTGCGTCGCGCGTGCTGATGCGCATAGCGCATGCCGGCTACCAGAATGAAAACGATATTTACGACCTGGTACTGGCGCAGTCGTGGGAAGACTGGTTCGGCGTGCATCACACGATCCGGGTCGATGTCACGGCCGTCAAATCGCCACTGCGCAGCCTGGAATTTGCGACGCTCAAAATCAAGGATGCGGTCTGCGACCGTTTCCGCGACTTGTACAACGAGCGCCCGTCGGTCAACACCAAGACGCCTGACATGCGCATCGTCGGTTTCCTTGACGCGCGCAGCTTCACTGTGTACCTCGACACGTCGGGCGAGGCGCTGTTCAAGCGCGGCTGGCGCGAAGAAACCGGCGACGCGCCGTTACGCGAAAACCTGGCCGCGGGCTTGCTGCGCGTTGCTGGCTGGAAGCCGGGCACGGTGCTGTTCGATCCGATGTGCGGCTCCGGCACTATCCTGGCCGAAGCGGCGCAAATGGTGGCCGGCATTCCACCCGGTGCGCGCCGTTCGTTTGCCTTCGAACAGTTCAACGGCTTTGACGCGGCGCCATGGATGGCGCTGAAAAACGCGATCAAGCCGAATCCATTGCCGCTGGTTCCGACCATTTTTGGCAGCGACATTTCAGGTGACATGATCGCAATGACGCGCTACAACTTGCAATGTGCTGGCATCTTGTTCGATGTGCCGCTCAAGCAGATCGAAGCGCAGGAAGTGAAGCCGCCGAGCGACATCCCGGGCATCTGGCTGACCAATCCGCCGTACGGCGAACGGATCGGCGTGCGTGGCGACAGCACCATGGCAGACGATGAATTGTCAGTCTCGTTCTATTCTGCGCTGGGCACCACGCTCAAGCAGCGCTTCGCCGGCTGGACTGTGTTCCTGTTTACTGCCGACCTGGGCTTGCCGCGTTTGCTGCGCCTGAAGGAAGCGCGCAAGACGCCATTCTTCAACGGCGCCCTCGAATGCCGCTTGTTCCGCTTCGACATGGTGGCCGGCTACAACCGGCGCGAAGAAGCGAAGCCAAAGACCGTTTAAAGCGCCGCTCGGCAAGCTCATTGAGCAACGCAATGAATTACGCAATGAGCACTCAATGAGTAACTTAATGAACAACTCAATGAGCAACTCAATGAGCCGCTCACTGAGCAACTGTTTGATGTAAAGCGGGCCGCGCACGGCCTCAGGAAAAGAAACATGGTGACTACCCCTGCGGCCAATCTGCCGCCCGACCCGTCCGTACCGCCGCCGGTTCGCAAGGCGATGCTGGGTACGGCTGCGCTGGCGTCGATGCTGGCCGGTCTGTCGATGCTAGGGCCGTTTTCGATCGACACTTATCTGCCGGCCTTTCCGAACATTCAAGCCAGTCTGAATGCCAGCGCGATTGAAGTGCAGCAAACGCTGACAGCCTACATGCTGGCATTCGCCGCCATGGTGCTGTGGCATGGTGCGCTGTCGGATGCGTTCGGTCGCCGCAACATCATCCTCGCTTCGCTGGTACTGTTCGCGATCGGCACGCTGGGCTGCGCCGCGTCGAGTTCGGTGCATTATTTGTGGGCATTCAGGATCTTGCAAGGCATGTCGGCAGGGGCCGGCACCGTGGTCGGACGGGCCATCATCCGCGATCTGTACTCGGGTGCCGAGGCGGCCCGTTTGCTATCGCTGGTAACGATGATTTTTTCGATCGCGCCGGCGATCGCGCCAATACTGGGTGGCTGGATTGTCATGCTGCTGGACTGGCGCGCGATCTTTCTGTTTCTGTTCGGCTACACGGCGATCCTGGTCTGGTTCTGTTACAAGCATTTGCCGGAAACGCTGGCCCCGGCGCAGCGCCAGCCATTCAATCCGAGTTCGCTGGTCAAGAATTACGGCGACATCTTCCGTTCGCCGCTGTTTCACATGAAAGCCGGCGTCGTCGCCTGCAATTTCGCCGGCCTGTTCCTGTACATTACGGCCGCGCCGGTGATGTTGCCGGTACACCTGAACCTCGGGGCGGACCAGTTCGGCTGGCTGTTCATTCCTTCGGTGGCCGGCATTTTTCTGGGCGCGCTGGCGGCCAACCGGATCGCAGGAAAAATTCCGATTGCGCGCCAGATCATGATCGGCTTTGCTTTTCTGATCAGTTCCTGCGTGGTCAATGTCGGCTACCATTTGTTTTTGCCGCCGGCCTTGCCATGGTCGGTGCTGCCGATTTTCTTTTACACGTTCGGCATGTCGTTCTCGTCGCCTGGCACCACGTTGCTGGTGCTGGACCTGTTCCCGCACATTCGCGGCACCGTCGCTTCGTGCCAGGCGTTCGCGCTGACCTTGCTGGCGGCAGTGGTGGCCGGCGTCATCGCGCCGTTCCTGTCGCACAGCGTGTTGTGGCTGGCGGCCGGCCAGATGGCATTCACGGGCTTTGCACTGATCTTGTGGCTAACGTCGCGCTACTACCGCGCCATGTTGCGGCGCCGCGCCTGAGCGCGGCCTGACGACCGGATCTGTGGCAGCGGTCTTATTCGGGCGCCGCGTCGAGCAATTCGACGCTGGTGCGCATTACGATCGGACTTAGCGCAGGACCGAACTGGCTGAAGATGGCAACATTGGCCGCATCGTGGCCGTAGGCGACCGCCACGCGCCCGCCCAGCGCGACGCTTTGCGTGGCATCGAAGGTGTACCAGCGCCCGCCCACATAGGCTTCAAACCATGCGTGCAAATCCATCGGCTTAAGCCCGTACAGATAGCCGACCACCATGCGCGCCGGTATGCACAAGCCGCGGCACAGTGCAATGCCGAGATGGGCGAAATCGCGGCACACCCCTTCGCGGCGCAAATTGACTTCGGTCGCCGACATGTAATCGTATTCGGACGCCGGATTGAACCGCACATTGCGATGGATCCAGTCGCTGATACACGCCACTTGGTCATAGCCCGGCGCGACGTTCTGGACGATCTCGTTGGCCATTGCGAAGAAGCGCTCGGATTCGCAATAGCGACTCGGCACCAGATAGGTCAGCACCGCATCGGGCAGGTTGGCCACTTCGTCGAATGGTGCGCCCGGCGCCACATCGATCGTGTCCGATGTCATCACGTCGGCCGACGTATGAATGGAAAATGGACCGGGCGGCGCAATCAGGCGCTGGCACAGATTGCCATATTCGTCGGTGAATTCCATCACCGAAACGCTGGGCTTGAGGGCGTAGGTTTCACGCGCTATCCATTGCTGCGCACCGCTGCGCGGGCGCAGCATCAGGATGAATGGCGTTGGAATATCGATCATGAAGTCCAGCTTGCAACTGGTGTGTAGCCACATGGGGCAGCTTCCTTTTCAAATGCCTGAGACAGGCCGCTGTCAACCCAGCGCCTTGCGGCAGCCGTGCTGACACTTTGCGGTGCAATGTGTCACTAAAAGTTAGTTGATACCACATCGGCGATCGCGCACGTGGCAAACGGTGCGAACTTTGCCGAATTGACGGCCATATGCGTTGAAAAGCAAGTATTTCGTCGCTAAAATGCTACCGGGGCAGCGTCGCGGCGCCGGTTGGCATGGTGCGCTGATGCTTCGCCGATCACGCTCTCGAGTATAGCGGACCAGCATGACGTGGCGATGACATTGCCATGTGCCGGGCGCGCCGGGCGCGCCGGGCTTTTTCAGGTTGCCGTGCTTAGTGCAGGTCGGCGATGTAGTGCGACAGATTAATGATGTCTTCCTCGCTCAATGTCTGTGCTACGGCAGTCATGTTGCCGCCATCATTGGTGCGATTGCGTGCCTTGAAATCCGTCAGTTGCTTGACGATGTAATCATAATGCTGGCCGGACAGCTTCGGAATTTCATTTTGGCCCTTCATCTTGCCGAGATGGCACATCGTACACAGCACTTCCTCGGACTTGGCAAATCCCAGCTTCACGCGGGCCGGATCGGCGGTAAAGGGAATGGCCAGCGGCGTCTGGCTGGCAAAGTAGGCCGACAGATCGTGCATATCCTCTTTCGACAGATTGGCCGCCATCGGCGTCATCATCGGATTGCTGCGCTGACCTCCCTTGTAGTCTCTGAGTTGCAGATACAGGTAGCGCGCCGATTGCCCCGCCAGCACCGGAAACATCGGCACTGTGGAATTGCCATTGGCACCGTGACAGGCGATGCAAGCCTGGGCTTTTTTCTCGCCAGCTTCGATATCGGCGGCCTGGCTCTGGACGCAGAACGTCGTCAATAGTGCAAAAAACAAGGATGTCAGTTTCATGTTGTTACTTCCGTTATATCTGGTTGAAAATTGAAAAAAGACCGCATCGCAGCGGTCTTTTTTCAGCTCGGAACGGCAGCGTATTACAACCCGAATATCATCACGCTATTGCCGCGCTTGAAGTCCAGCTGGGTATTGCCGCCAACGGCCACCGCGATATATTGCTTGCCATTGACCATGTACGACACCGGCGGGGCATTCACGCCCGCACCGCACTGGAATTGCCACAGGACTTTGCCCGTTTTTGCATTGTAAGCCTTGAACAAGCCATTGCCTTCACCCGTAAATACCAGGTTGCCGGCCGTTGCCAGTGCGCCACCGATCATTGGTTGCGCGGTCTTGGTTTGCCATGCAATCTTGCCGGTATCGATGTTGACGGCGGTCACATTGCCCCATTGCTCTTCGCCGACAGCATTCTTGAACGCACCACCGAGCCACAGTTTTCCGTTTGGATAGTTGGCAGGCTCGACATGGTAAGTCATCGGCTGATGCAAATTGACGGCATAAGTGAGCCGTTCTACCGGGTTGTAAGCCATCGGTGACCATTCAACACCGCCATTGGCGCCTGGCAACATACGCGCACCGGCCGCCGTAGGCACGGCCCACATGTTTTCTTGTGGAACCATCGCTTCCGAGAAACGGATCAGGCTGCCGTCGCGGCGGTCATGTACATACACATGGCCGGTCTTGCCGCCGTGGATCACGCCGGGAATCATTTTTCCGCTCTTGTCTTTGACATCGACCAGAATCGGTGGGCTCACTGCATCGAGGTCCCAGACATCATGCGCAATGTACTGGAAGTGCCATTTGTACGCACCGGTATCAAGATCGACTGCCACCAGCGAATCGGTGTACAAATTGTCGCCCGGACGCTCGGCGCCGTACAGGTCAGGTGATGGATTGCCGACCACGAAGAACACGGTTTTGGTCGCGCGATCGATGGCAGGTGTCATCCAGACGCCGCCGCCCAGCGTTTCGTGAAAGTCGGACTTCTTTGCAAACGCGGCTTTTTCAGCAGCGATGTCGCGATGCATGTCGCGCCCGGTGGCATCCTTGGTGGCCCATACGCCTTCATGGCCTTTTTCCGGTACCGTGTGGAAAGTCCACACCAGTTTGCCCGTTTCGGTGTCGAATGCCTTGACGAAGCCGCGGATGCCATACTCGCCGCCGTTGGTGCCGATCAGTACCTTGCCGTCGGCAACGGTAGGTGCCATCGTTTCGCTATAGCCTTTTTCAGGGTCGGCGATTTCGGTTTCCCACAGCAATTTGCCGGTCTTGGCGTCAAGCGCGATCATTTTCGCATCGAGCGTGCCCATGAACAGCTTGCCGCCGGACACGGCAACGCCGCGGTTGTTTGGTCCGCAGCAAAAGGTGGTGACCGGTCCCATGCGGTGCTTGAAGTGCCAGAATTCCTCGCCTGTGACAGCATCCAGCGCATACACATGGTTGTAGGATGTCGTGATGAACATGACACCATTGACGACGATGGGCGCAGTTTCCATCGATTCGAGAACGGCCGTCTGGAACACGAACTTCGGCTTCAGCGTGGCGACATTGCCTGAGTTGATGAGCTTCGAAGGGAAGTAGCGGGTTTGCCCGTAGTCGCCGTTCGAATGGAGCCAGTTCTTGCTATCCTTTGCCGCGCCATCGAGCATCGCCTGGGTAACGGGCGCCAGCTCTTTTGACATCGGATGGACTTTCATGCCGGCGCCCTGTGTTTCCTGGGCGCTGCCTGCGCCTGCGGCAAGCAGCATGCAAGCTGCCAGAGCGAGTCGCTGCATTGATTTGTACGATGGATTGGCCATCAGATCTCCTATTTTTTAATTACGGGGGGGCAACAAAAAAGCTCATGGCCAGATCGAGAAAAATACCAATAGTAAATAATTGATTTTTTTAATACTAATTTGGCATGCTATTCTGATATCTTATACAGGATATATAAATTCTGTATGGCAAATTAAATAAAAAAACAGTCAAAGTGTTGCAAATGTTGCAGCAAAAAGACATGTCAAAAAAATACTGAGGTGCAACATGAAAGCAACACGTAGCGTTTTTCTTGGCTTGATTTTTTCGATGGTCATGCCAATTTTTTGCCAAGCGGCAAATTCAGTTGAAGATCAGTCCGAATTGAACCGCGAAGCACTAGGCGCTGCCCGCGGCGGCAATGCGGACAGCTTCAAGCGCTTGATCGAGCGCGGCGCGGCGCCCAACACGCGCAATCGTGTCGGCGATTCGCTGTTGATGAGTGCGATAAAAAATGGACAGATGGCGAACATGCAGTTGCTGCTGGAGCGCGGCGCAAACTGGAATCTGGCCAATGTGGCGCAAGTGACCCCGCTGATGGCCGCCGCTTATTATGGGCGCACGGAAATGGCGCGTGTACTGATCGCCAGGCAAGCCGATATCAATGCCGTCGACCAATTGCACAAGACGGCGATAGTGTATGCGGCCGGCACCGACCGCACCGAGATCGTTGGCATGCTGCTCGACTCCGGGGTAGGCACCAATGTCCGTTATCAAAACGGCTTGACCGCGCTGATGTGGGCCGGTGCCTACGGCCATCTGGCCACGGTCGAGATGCTGCTGGAGCGCGGCGCTGACCCGCTGCTGCAAGATAATCGCGGCAAAACCGTGTTGCAGATGGCCGATGAAAACGGTCATTTCGCTGTCGTCAAATTCCTGCAAGCACGGGTTGCGTCGGCAACGGTGGTGTCGGCAACAATCTTGCAAGAAGCGTCTGCCGGGTCCAAGTAAGCGGGCTTTTTTCTGTCCGGTCAACGCAACCGCATGCCTGACGGCGTTGCCCGGATCGCGCCGCGCCAACTGCATGCGGCAGGCC
>JBLHNV010000115.1:0-8427 GCA_047623125.1 Janthinobacterium sp.
TGGCATCGTCGCGCAGATCCGGTTTGCCCAACTGGTCATAGCCCAGCGTCATCAAATACAGTGCTTCTTCGGTCGCCGGCGCATCGCGGTAATCATTGACGGCGCCTTGCGCCCGGTTGACCGACGTCAGGTAAGCGCCGCGCCGGTAGTAATAGCGCGCCACGTGCACTTCATATTGCGCCATCGCGTTGATCAGGTAATTCATCCGCTCGATCCCGTCGGGCGTGTACTGGCTGTTGGGGAAGGTTTCAACGAGCTGCCTGAAGGACGCGAAGGCTTCGCGCGTGGCCTTCGGGTCGCGCTCGGTCGGGTCTTGCTCGTAGATGAAATTGAGAAAACCGATCTGATCATTGAAGTTGATCAGCCCGCGCAAGTAGTACATGTAATCAACATTGGCGTGATTCGGGTGCAGCTTGATGAAGCGCTCCACCGCAGCGAGCGCCTGGGCCTGGTCGTTGGTCTTGTAGTAGGCATAGGCGATTTCCATCTGCGCCTGCTGTGCGTAGGTGCCAAACGGATAGCCCGACTCCAGTTTTTGAAACAACATGATCGCGCGCTCATAGTGAGCGCTCGCCATTTCCTCGCGTGCCTCCGAGTATAATTTCGTCGAGGACCAGTTTTTGGTCTCGTCTACTTTGTCCGGCAAGATGCTGCAGGCTGACAAGCCGACCAGAACGCACGTGGCGGCCAATAGTGATAATTTTTTTTGCATAACGTTTTGCAAGAAGGTGTTTAACCAAAGTTTTACAATAGGCTAATTATAGCCGATGGGAATGCTGTGATATTAACTGCCAAGCCGAATCCGGCCGATCCACTGTTGGCGCGCCAAGGCGGCGCCGACCTCGAATCTGAATGCGACGCTGAACTCGACGCTGATTTTAATTCCGACGACGCCGATGATGCGTTCGATTCAATGGCGCCGATCGCCTTCGAACTGACGCCTGATGTTTGCGGTGAACGGCTCGACAAGGTCATTTCGAGGCGGGTGCCGCAATTTTCGCGCAGCCGCATGCAATTGTGGATGGCGGGCGGTTTCGTCACCGTCGACGGCAAGATCGCGACGACAAAAATGACCGCCTATGGCGACGAGAAAGTCTTGATCCTGCCGCAAACGGCACCGGAAGACGCTGCCTTCACGCCCGAAGCCATGGTGCTGCCGATCGTGTTTGAAGATGAACACATCATCGTCATCAACAAACCGGCCGGTCTGGTTGTGCATCCGGGCGCGGGCAACTGGTCCGGCACCTTGCTCAACGGCTTGCTGCATCATTGCCCGCAATTGGCTGGCGTGCCGCGCGCCGGCATCGTGCACCGACTGGACAAGGATACCAGCGGTTTGATGGTGATTGGCAAGACGCTGGCTGCGCAAACCGATCTGGTGCGCCAGTTACAAGCCCGCACCGTCAGGCGCGAATATTTTGCGCTGGTCTGGGGCACGCCGCATTTGAGCGGCACGATCGAGGCAGGGATCGCGCGCCATGCGCGCGATCGCATCAAGATGGCGGTATCTGAAACCATGTCGGCCAAGCCGGCCATCACGCATTTCGAACGGCTGGAGACGGGCTCGCTGGATCGGCGTCCGGTCAGCCTGATGCAATGCCGGCTGGAAACCGGGCGCACGCATCAAATCCGGGTCCACATGCTGTCGCTGGGCTTTCCACTGGTCGGCGACGCGTTGTATGGCAAGCCACACCTGATGTCGGTCTTTCCGCGCCAGGCCCTGCAAGCGCGCCGGTTGGGGCTGGTGCATCCGGCCAGTGGCGAAGCGTGCGAGTGGCTGGTGCCGCTGGCGGACGATTTTGCCGAACTGATCGCGCAAGCGGGCATTCCAGAGCCAGAGCAGATCTGATGTTCCTGACGCCCCACTGGCCTGGCATGCCAGGCAACGTTGGCGCGCTGTCCACGCTGCGCAGCGGCGGCGTCAGTGCAGCGCCGTATGGCGGCGGCCCTGCTGCCGGTTCAGGCGGCGGTCTCAATCTTGGCTTGCATGTCGGCGACGATGCGCTCTGCGTGCAGCGCAACCGTCACTTGCTGCAAGCGACACTGCCGAACGCTCCAGTGTGGTTGTCGCAAGTGCATGGCACGCTGGCCATCGACGCCGGCGCGCCAGCGTCAGCGCAGGTGCCTGAAGCGGATGCCAGTTTTACCCGCGCGCGCGCGGTGGTGTGCGCTGTGCTGAGCGCCGATTGTCTGCCGGTGCTGCTGTGCGATGCCTCTGGGGCCGTTGTCGGCGCCGCCCATGCCGGCTGGCGCGGTCTGGCTGCCGGCGTATTGGAACAGACTGTGGCTGCGATGCGCGCTGCCGGCGCCGGCGAAGTACTGGCCTGGCTCGGACCTGCGATCGGAGCGCGACAATTCGAAGTGGGTGCCGATGTCGTCGATACTTTTTTGAGCGGCGCGCTCGATCAGCATGCTGTCGTCGCTGCGGCATTCGTACCTGTCGCCGGGCGCCCGGGAAAATACCTGGCCGACATCTATGCTCTGGCACGCTGCGCGCTTGGGCGCGTCGGCGTGGACCGGATTGCCGGTGCAGAGTTTTGCACGGCGTCCGATGAGCAGCGTTTTTATTCCTATCGACGCGATGGCATTACTGGAAGGCAAGCCAATTTGATCTGGCTCAAATAGTGTGTTTAACTAAACGGTATCATCTTGCGATTCGTGCTTGTTTTCCTCTGCGGCTGCTTTTGCTGCTGCCGCTTGGGCAGCGCGTCGTTTGCGCCCGCGACCGCCTGTGATGTAGAAAAGCAGGGACAAAGGCACTAAGCAGTAGATTAAAAACGTCATAATCCCGGCAATAATGGACGGTTCCGTTAATGACATGAGTCCGACGACATAGATCCATGCAACTGCGACGATCAGCATAAATATCCTTGGCAAGTTTTAACATTTAAAAATGGACACCACTATATGAAAATGCTCGATCCTCAACAGCTAGCCAGCGCCTGGATGGCGAACGTCAACGAACCCAATAATTGGAAATCCTGGTTTCCAACGGCGCCGGAAGTTGATACCGCTCCCTTGGCTGCCGTCTTCAATGATGTCGGTGCAGTCATCAAGCCGGAGGCACTCGATCGCTTGAAAAGCGACCATGTGGCCCATCTGGGTGCATTGTGGCAGGATTTCCTTGGCGGTAAAACCCCGGTGCTGGCTGATCGGCGCTTTGCCGCTCCGGCCTGGCGCGAGAGTCCGGTGTCTGCTTTCAATGCAGCATCATACCTGCTCAACGCGCAGTTTCTGACGTCGATGGCCGATGCGGTCGACGCGCCGCCGCACCAAAAGCAAAAAATCCAGTTCGCGGTGCTGCAAATGGTGGACGCGATGTCGCCAGCCAATTTCATGGCGACGAATCCGGAAGCGCAACAAAAAATGATCGAAACCAAGGGCGAGAGTCTGACCAAGGGTGTGACGAACATGCTTGCAGACATGCAAAAAGGCCGCATTTCCTTGTCCGACGAGTCCGCCTTCGAAGTCGGTCGCAATGTTGCAACCAGCGCCGGTTCGGTCGTGTTCGAGAATCACTTGTTTCAATTGATTCAGTATAAACCTGCGACCGAAACCGTGCATCAGCGCCCGCTGCTGATGGTGCCGCCTTGCATCAACAAATTTTATATTCTCGATTTGCAGCCTGAAAATTCGGTCGTGCGTTACGCTGTCGAACAGGGCAATACCGTGTTCCTGGTGTCGTGGCGCAATCCGGATCAGGAAATGAGCAAGGTCACGTGGGACGACTACATCAAAGATGGCGCGCTCAAGGCGCTCAGCGTGACGCAGGCTATTTCAGGCGAAGAAAAGCTCAACATTTTCGGCTTTTGCGTCGGCGGCACGATTGTGTCGACGGCGCTGGCTGTGCTCGCTGCGCGCGGTGAAAATCCAGCCGCCAGCCTGACCTTGCTGACGACCTTGCTCGATTTTTCCGATACCGGCGTGCTCGATGTGTTCATCGATGAAACTCAGGTCAGCATGCGCGAGCAAAGCCTGGCCGATGGCGGTCTGATGCCCGGACGCGATCTGGCCAGCACTTTTTCGAGCTTGCGCGCGAACGACCTGGTCTGGAATTACGTGCAGTCGAATTACCTGAAAGGGAACGAGCCGCCGCCGTTTGACTTGCTGTACTGGAATTCCGACAGCACCAGCTTGCCAGGTCCGATGTTTTGCTGGTATTTGCGCAACACGTATCTGGAAGACAGCTTGAAAGTACCCGGCAAACTGACGGTCGCCGGCGAGAAGATCGATTTGTCCAGCATCGATGCACCGGTCTTCATCTACGGTTCGCGCGAAGATCACATCGTACCGTGGAGCTCGGCTTACGCCTCGATGAGCATCCTGAATCCGCAACAGAAAAATGCCAATCGCTTCGTGCTGGGCGCATCCGGTCATATCGCCGGCGTCATCAACCCGGTATCGAAGAACAAGCGCAGCTACTGGACCAATGATGCTGTCTTGCCAGCAAAAGTGGGTAAGTCGACCAAAGCGGCCAAATCGGCAAAGGCAGCCAAGCCGCTGAGTGCCGACGAGTGGTTCAGCGGTGCGCAAGAACATGCCGGCAGCTGGTGGCCGCAATGGGCCGGTTTTCTGGCCGAGCATGGCGGCCCCGATGTGGCGGCGCCTGCGACACCGGGCAATGAGGATTACCAGCCGATCGAAGCGGCGCCTGGACGGTATGTCAAGGTAAGAGCCGATTGAGCTATGGTTGGTTGTGCGTGGGCCTGGCCCGGATCGGCGTATGATGGGATGAATGAAGACAATGTGATGCGCCGACTCGCCCGCTGGCGCTCTTCCACTCTATAATGGCTGGTGCATCTTTATGTGAAAGCGGACGCTTGTCTGCTTTTTTTTTGAATTGATTAGGTACGCGCCGCGGCGCAAAAGTGGGTTTGTGATGAGTAGTACGAAAAAAAGTGCTGAGCGCTTGATTAAGAAGTATCCGAATCGACGGCTGTATGACACCCAGACCAGCTCTTACATCACGCTGACCGATGTCAAGCAACTGGTGTTGGACAATGAAGAATTCACGGTCGTGGATGCCAAGTCGAACGACGAATTGACGCGCAGTATCTTGCTCCAGATTATCCTGGAGGAAGAGTCGAATGGTGCTCCGATGTTTACCAGTGCGGCGTTGTCGCAAATCATCCGCTACTACGGTCATGCGATGCAAGGCATGATGGGTTCCTATCTGGAAAAGAACGTCCAGGCGTTCACCGACATTCAGCATAAATTCACTGGCAATTCGGCCGGCACCTTCGAGGGCAAGCCATTTAGCCCCGAAATGTGGACCCAATTCATGAATGTGCAGGGGCCGATGATGCAAGGGATGATGAATAACTACGTCGACCAGAGCAAGAGTTTGTTCGTGCAGATGCAAGAACAGATGGACAGCCAGAGCAAGAATATCTTCGGCGGCTATCCGTTCAATTCGGGCGACAAGCCGAAATAAGCCCGATCGGGTGTAAATAACGCAGCGCGGGTCCGCGCTGCGGTCATGCGCTTCCAACAGGGCAAGTCCGGTTCAGAGTACAATGGCCGATTCGTCCTGACCTTCCTCTGCCATGCCTTCAATCTCCCGCATTCCCGTCGTACCCGCCCAGCCAGATTCCGTTTCGGCATTGCCGGGCGCGGCGCCCAAGGTTGGCTTTGTTTCACTCGGCTGCCCGAAAGCGCTGGTCGACTCGGAACAAATCCTGACGCAACTGCGCGCCGAAGGCTACGAAACAGCCCAGTCGTATGACGGCGCCGATCTGGTCATCGTCAATACCTGCGGCTTCATCGACGCCGCGGTGCAGGAATCGCTGGATGCGATCGGCGAAGCGCTGGCGGAAAACGGCAAGGTCATCGTCACCGGTTGCCTGGGTGCCAAGAAAGATGCCAACGGCGACGACATCATCATGAAGGTGCATCCAAAGGTGTTGGCCGTGACCGGTCCGCATGCGCTGGCCGAAGTGATGGATTCGGTGCATCTGTATCTGCCCAAGCCGCACGCGCCATTTTTCGATCTGGTGCCGGCGCAAGGCGTCAAGCTGACGCCAAAACACTATGCTTACCTTAAAATATCCGAAGGTTGCAATCACCGCTGCAGCTTTTGCATCATTCCATCGATGCGCGGCGACCTGGTTTCGCGCCCGATCGCCGAACTGATGCTGGAAGCGGAAAACCTGTTCAAGTCCGGCGTCAAGGAATTGCTGGTCATTTCGCAAGACACCAGCGCCTATGGCGTCGACGTCAAGTTCCGCTCCGGCTTCTGGAACGGGCGTCCGGTCAAGACCCACATGACGCAACTGGTCGAAATTCTGGGCCAGCTGGCGGCGCAATACGGTGCCTGGGTTCGCTTGCACTACGTCTATCCTTACCCGCACGTCGACCAGATCATTCCGTTGATGAGCGGCGGTTCCATCTTGCCTTACCTTGACGTGCCACTGCAACATGCGCATCCCGATGTGCTCAAGCGCATGAAGCGCCCGGCCAGCGGCGAAAAAAACATCGAGCGCATACAGGCGTGGCGCGCGATGAATCCGGATATCACGATCCGCTCGACGTTCATCGCCGGCTTTCCCGGCGAGACCGATGCCGAGTTCGATTACCTGCTCGACTTCATCGCTGAAGCGCAAATCGACCGTCTGGGCTGCTTCGCCTATTCGCCGGTCGAAGGCGCCACTGCCAATGCGCTGGCCAATCCGGTGCCTGAAGAGTTGCGCGAAGAGCGGCGCGGGCGCTTGATGCTGTTGCAGCAAGAGATTTCGACCAAGCGCCTGAAGGCCAAGGTCGGCAAGACGATCCGGGTGCTGATCGACAAGGTCGAGGGCCGTGGTGGCGTCGGCCGTTCCAGCGCCGATGCGCCGGAAATCGATGGCGTGGTGTATGTCAAGGCGCCGTTCGAACCGCACAAGAAGCTTGTTGTCGGCGAATTCGTCGATGTCGTCGTCACCACCAGCGACGCGCACGACCTGTGGGCCGCCGCCTGACGCACAGCCACACCGGAAGCAGCCAGGGAGTCGAAACACGGTTTCGACAAAAATAGCCGAGGATTGAATGAGCATCAATAAATCGCTACAAACTGCGCTGATCCACAGCGATTACCAGGCGCCGCCGGGTTTTACCGCCTTTCCCGGCGCGATCCATCATGCCTCTACCGTGTTGTTCAAGGACGTAGCGGCGCTGCGTTCGGGCAATTGGAAGGACAAGAGCGGCTACACCTATGGCTTGCACGGCACGCCGACCACGTTCACGCTGGAAGCGCGGCTGGCGGCCATCGAAGATGGCAAGCACTGCCTGCTCGCGCCCAGCGGCCTGGCGGCGATTGCGCTGGTGAACCTGGCGTGCTTGAAAACCGGCGACGACGTACTATTGCCCGACAATGTCTATGGTCCGAACCGGGAAATGAACAAGTGGCTGGTGCAAGATTTCGGCATCAGCGCGCGCTATTACGATCCGATGATCGGCGCCGGGATTGCGGCGCTGATCTTGCCCAACACAAAGCTGATCTGGACCGAAGCGCCTGGTTCGGTCTCGATGGAAGTGCCGGACTTGCCGGCCATTTCCCGCGCCGCGCATGAGCGTGGCGTGCTCGTCGCACTGGATAACACCTGGTCGGCCGGGCTGGCGCTGCGCGGCTTTGAAGTGGGCGCGGACATCATCATGCAGGCGCTGACCAAGTACCAGTCGGGCGGCTCGGATGTGCTGATGGGTGCGCTGATTACGCGCGACGACGCCTTGAACGAACGCCTGGGGCTGGCGCACATGCGTCTGGGCATGGGCGTGGGGGCCGACGATACCTACCTGGTGCTACGCAGCCTGGCAACGATGAAGCTGCGTTTCGATGCGCATGATCGCGGCGCGCGTCAGCTCGCCAACTGGCTCAAGGCGCGCCCCGAAATGCACAAGGTGCTGCACCCGGCGCTGTCCGATTGTCCCGGCCACGCGATCTGGCAACGCGATTTCAGCGCTGCCGGCGGTTTGTTCTCGGTTCTGTTCGACGCCCGTTACAGCGAGGCAGATACCGATCGCTTCGTCGATGCCTTGCAATTGTTCAAGATCGGCTACAGCTGGGGCGGCGCCAACAGCCTGGCGGTGCCTTACCGCATCAAGGCAATGCGCTCTGGCTGGCCAGAGCAGGGGCAATTGGTGCGCTTTTATGTCGGCCTGGAAGACCCGCTGGACTTGATCGCCGACCTTGAGCAAGCGCTCGCCAGCCTTCCAGTCTGAGGCTAGGGCTCCGGCCCGGCGTTCCCTGACCATGTGAATGCCCGAACCGGGTACGTGCATTGCCAATCTTTGATGACGCATCGATCAGACGCGCAACCCCGAGCCTGATCCACGTGTTGCCAGCGGCAGTCATTGCGGTTTTGCACATGACGCTTGTCAACCGGCAGGCGATGCAGAAAATGATGATCGCGCCACCGGCCTTGCCTGAGATTTTTGGATTACACCGGCATC
>JBLHNV010000116.1:0-8389 GCA_047623125.1 Janthinobacterium sp.
CGTCAACACGATTCCGTTGCACCAGGAACAACACTGTCCCGGCAACCTTGAATATGAAGAGCGTCTGCGCTCGTGGATGCGCTGGAATGCGATGGCGATGGTGGTCAAGGCCAACCGCGTCGACGGTGACCTGGGCGGCCATTTGTCGAGCTTCGCTTCGCTGGCCAACATGCTGGGCATCGGCTTCAACCATTTCTGGCACGCGCCCAGCGAAGATCACGGTGGTGACTTGTTGTACATCCAGGGCCATTCGTCGCCCGGCGTCTATGCGCGCGCTTTCCTCGAAGGCCGATTGACCGAAGACCAGTTGCTGAACTTCCGCCGCGAAGTCGATGGCAAGGGCTTGTCGTCGTATCCGCATCCAAAACTGATGCCGACGTTCTGGCAATTTCCTACCGTGTCGATGGGCCTGGGGCCTTTGATGGCGATCTACCAAGCTCGTTTCCTGAAATACCTGCATGCGCGTTCGATCGCCGACACGGCCAATCGCAAGGTCTGGGCCTTTTGCGGCGATGGCGAAATGGACGAGCCGGAATCGATGGGTGCGATCGGCATGGCCGCGCGCGAAAACCTCGACAACCTGGTCATGGTCGTCAATTGCAACTTGCAGCGTCTTGACGGTCCGGTGCGTGGCAATGGCAAGATCATCCAGGAACTGGAAGCGGACTTCCGCGGTGCCGGCTGGAACGTGGTCAAGGTGATCTGGGGTCCAGGCTGGGATGCGTTGCTGGCCAAGGACAAGGACGGCATCTTGCAGCGCGTGATGATGGAAACGGTCGACGGCGAATATCAGAATTACAAGGCCAAGGATGGCGCGTTCGTGCGCAAGAATTTCTTTGGCAAGCACCCGAAACTGCTCGAAATGGTCGCCAACCTGAGCGACGACGACATCTGGCGCCTGACCCGCGGCGGTCACGATCCGCACAAGATTTATGCGGCATTCAAGGTCGCCCAGGAACACAAAGGCCAGCCTACCGTGTTGCTGGTGAAGACGGTCAAGGGTTATGGCATGGGCAAGTCAGGCGAGGCGCGTAACACCGCGCACCAGACCAAGAAGCTCGACGATGACGCGATCCGCGAAATGCGCGACCGTTTTGCGCTCCCGATCCCGGACGACCAGTTGTCCGAGATCCCGTTCTTCAAGCCGGCCGACGATGCGCCGGAAATGGTCTACCTGCACGCACGGCGCAAGGCGCTGGGCGGCTATTTGCCGCAGCGCCGCATGCAAGCCGATGAAACGCTGATCGTGCCGGAACTGTCGGCTTTCCAGAACGTGCTCGACGCCACCGCCGAAGGGCGCGAAATATCGTCCACGCAAGCCTATGTGCGCATCATTTCGACGCTGCTGCGTGACCCTAGCCTGGGCCAGCGCCTGGTGCCGATTCTGGTCGATGAGTCGCGCACCTTCGGCATGGAAGGTTTGTTCCGCCAGATTGGTATCTTTAACCAGCAAGGGCAGTTGTACGAGCCGGTCGACAAAGATCAGGTCATGTACTACCGCGAAGACAAGGCCGGCCAGATTCTGCAGGAAGGCATCAATGAAGCGGGCGGCATGAGTTCGTGGATTGCAGCGGCAACGTCGTATTCGACCAACAACCGCGTGATGATCCCTTTCTATACTTTCTATTCGATGTTCGGCATGCAGCGCATCGGCGACTTGGCATGGGCGGCGGGCGACATGCGCGCACGTGGTTTCCTGATGGCTGGCACGGCAGGGCGTACCACGCTCAATGGCGAAGGCTTGCAGCATGAAGATGGTCACAGCCACATCATGGCAGCGACAATTCCGAACTGCGTGCCGTACGATCCGACCTTCGCGCACGAAGTGGCAGTCATCATCCACGACGGCTTGCGCCGCATGATCACGAATCAGGAAGACGTGTATTTCTACATCACGATCATGAATGAAGCATACCCGCAGCCAGGGATCAAACCGGGCCAGGAGGAAGCTATCCTGAAGGGTTTGTACCTGTTCTCCGAAGGCGACAAGAACCTCAAGCAGCGCGTGCAGTTGATCGGTTGCGGCACCATTTTGCGCGAATCGATCTTCGCCGCCGAACTGCTCGCTGCCGACTGGGGCATCGCTGCCGATGTCTGGTCGGCGCCGTCGTTGACGCTGGTGGCGCGCGAAGGCCAGGATGCCGAGCGCTGGAATCTGGTCAACCCGACCCGCAAGCAGCGCGTGCCATACGCGACCGAATGCCTGCAAGATTCCAAAGGCCCGATCGTTGCGACGACCGATTACGTGCGCGCCTTTGCCGAACAGATCCGCGCCTTCCTGCCACAAGGGCGCAATTACAAGGTGCTTGGTACTGATGGGTTCGGCCGTTCGGACAGCCGTGCCAAGTTGCGTGAATTCTTTGAAGTGAACCGCTATTATGTGACAGTTGCCGCGCTGAAATCATTGGCTGACGACGGTGTTATCGAGATGTCGGTAGTGGAGCAGGCGATCGTCAAGTACGGCATCGATGCCAACAAGCCAAATCCGGTAACGCAATAAAAGTTATCCAATAAATGTGGTTCTCGCAGAATCAAAGAATGGAGCAAACGCTATGAGCATTGTGGAAGTCAAAGTCCCGGATATCGGCGACTTCAAGGAAGTCGAAATCATTGAATTGATGGTCAAGGTTGGCGATACGATCAAAGTCGATCAATCGCTCATTACGGTCGAGTCCGATAAAGCCAGCATGGAAATTCCAGCTAGCCATGCCGGCGTCGTCAAGGAATTGCGGGTCAAGGTTGGCGACAAGATCGCCGAAGGCTCGCTGTTGCTGATCCTGGAAGAGGGAGATGCGGCAGCGCCAGTTGCCGACAAACCGGCGCAAGAAAAGCCCGTTGCGCCAGCACAAGAGAAGCCGGCGGCTCCAGCTCCAGCTCCAGCCCCGGCAGCAGCTCCAGCTCCAGCCCCAGCCCCGGCAGCAGCTCCAGCCCCGGCAGCAGCTCCGGCTGCCGCTGCTGCCGCGCCGGTGGCTGGCACGCTGGCCCATGCTTCGCCATCGATCCGCAAGTTTGCGCGCGAACTCGGCGTCGACCTGAACCGGGTTCCCGGCAGCGGACAGAAAGGGCGCATTACGCAGGAAGATGTGCATAATTTCGTCAAGGGTGTGATGGCTGCGCCTGTCGCAACTGCTGCAGTTGCCGGGGGCAAAGGCGGCGTCGGCCTGGACCTGTTGCCGTGGCCATCGCTCGACTTTGCCAAGTTCGGAGCGACCGAATTGTTGCCGCTGTCGCGCATCCAGAAGCTCAGCGGTCCGAACTTGCATCGCAACTGGGTCACCATCCCGCACGTGACGCAGTTCGACGAAGCCGATATCACCGATCTGGAAGAATTTCGCATCGCGTCGAACGCCGCGCTGGCCAAGGCCAAGGATACGCGCAAGTTGACGATGCTTGCCTTTGTCATCAAGGCCAGCGTCGCTGCATTGAAGAAATATCCGGCGTTCAATTCATCGATCGACGCCACCGGCGAAAACCTGATCTTGAAGCAGTATTACAACATCGGCTTCGCGGCCGATACGCCGAACGGCTTGATGGTTCCCGTGATCAAGGATGTCGACAAGAAGGGCTTCGGCCAGATCGCCCAAGAGATGGCCGATCTGTCGGCCCAGGCGCGCGAGGGCAAGCTGCGCTCGCCCGACATGCAGGGCGCGACCTTCACCATTTCGTCGCTGGGCGGCATTGGCGGCACCGCTTTCACGCCGATCATCAATGCGCCAGAAGTGGCGATTCTCGGCTTGTCGAAAGCGGCGATGAAGCCGGTCTGGGATGGCAAACAATTCGTGCCGCGCCTGATGATGCCTTTGTCGCTGTCGTACGACCATCGCGTCATCGACGGTGCCATGGGAGCGCGCTTCGCCGTCTATCTGGCCGACTTGCTGAGCGACATGCGCAAGACGCTGCTGTGACGGCAAGGGTGACCTGAAGTTCCGGGAGCAGGTCGCGCGAAAGCGTGGCCTGCATTCTTCTTTTTATTCCGGCGCCAGCAATGACACAGGCGCGGGAACGATGGAGCATGCGATGAGTACGATTGAAATGAAAGTGCCCAATATCGGCGATTTCAAGGAAGTGGAAATAATTGAATTGATGGTCAAGGTTGGCGACACGATCAAGGTCGATCAGTCGCTCGTCACGGTCGAGTCCGACAAAGCCAGCATGGAAATTCCAGCGAGCGATGCCGGCGTCATCAAGGAGTTGCGGGTCAAGGTTGGCGACAAGATCGCCGAAGGCTCGCTGTTGCTGATCCTGGAAACGGCCGGTTCGGAGCAAGCTTCGAGTGAAAATGCCTCTGCCGCGCCTGCCGCGCCTGCCGCGCCTGCTGCACCGGTGGCTGCTGCCGCTGCGCCTGATGCACCTGCTGCGCCGGTGGCCGCTGCTGCTGCGCCTGCTGCACCGGTGGCTGCGGCGACACCTGCTGCAGATGCCTATACCGGCAAGGTCGACGTTGAATGCGATCTGATGGTGCTCGGCGGCGGTCCGGGCGGTTATTCGGCAGCGTTTCGCGCCGCCGATCTGGGCTTGAACGCGGTGCTCGTCGAGCGCTACGAGACGCTGGGCGGGGTGTGCCTGAACGTCGGCTGCATTCCATCGAAAGCGCTGTTGCACGTGGCGGCGGTGATCGACGAAGCGCAAGCGATGTCCAGTCACGGCGTCACGTTTGCGGCACCAAAGATTGACATCGATCAGATGCGCGCTTACAAGGACAAGGTCATCTCGAAGATGACCGGCGGCCTGGCCGGCATGGCCAAGGGCCGCAAGGTGCCAGTGCTGCAAGGCGTCGGTCAGTTCGTCGGCGCGCATCACATCGAAGTGACGGCCGGTGACGGCAGCAAGAAGGTCATCAAGTTCAAGCAGGCGATCATTGCGGCCGGTTCGTCGGTTGTCAAGCTGCCATTCGTTCCGGTCGATCCGCGCATCGTCGATTCGACTGGTGCATTGACGTTGCCATTCATTCCGAAGCGGATGCTGGTCATCGGTGGCGGCATCATCGGCCTGGAAATGGCGACCGTGTATTCGACGCTGGGCGCGCGCATCGACGTCGTCGAAATGCTCGACGGCTTGATGCAGGGCGCGGATCGGGACATGGTCAAGGTCTGGCAAAAATTCAATGAAAAACGCTTCGACAAGATCATGACGAAGACCCGCACGGTCGCCGTCGAAGCGCTGCCCGATGGCATCAAGGTGTCGTTCGAAGCGGTCGAACCGGGCGCGGTCGCGCCCGAGGCGCAAATGTACGATCTGGTGCTGGTTGCAGTCGGGCGCAGCCCGAACGGCAAGAAGCTCGATGCGCACACGGCGGGCGTAGCCGTTACCGATCGCGGCTTCATCGATGTCGATGGCCAGATGCGCACGAACGTGCCGCACATCTTTGCCATCGGCGATCTGATCGGCCAGCCGATGCTGGCGCACAAGGCGGTGCATGAAGGCCATGTTGCAGCGGAAGCTGCGGCCGGGCACAAGGCATGGTTCGACGCCAAGGTGATCCCGTCGGTCGCTTACACCGATCCGGAAGTGGCATGGGTCGGCATCACCGAAGATGAAGCGAAAGCCAAGGGCATCAAGCTTGAAAAAGGGGTGTTCCCATGGGCGGCCAGCGCGCGCGCCGTGGCCAACGGGCGCGACGAAGGCTTCACCAAGCTGTTGTTCGATGCCCAGACGCACCGCATCGTCGGCGGCGCCATTGTCGGCACCCATGCCGGCGAGATGATCGGCGAGATCGCACTGGCGATCGAGATGGGTTCAGACGGCACCGACATCGGCAAGACCATCCATCCGCACCCGACGCTGGGCGAATCGATCGGTCTGGCGGCGGAAGTGTACGAAGGCGTTTGCACCGACATGCCGCCGCCGCGCAAGCGCTGATCTGTCGGTAGATATTTGCCTGTATCCATAAAAAAAACCGGGACCATGCTGTGGTCCCGGTTTTTTTATGCTGCTTTATTATGGCGCTTTATTTGTGACGCCAGTCGATGCATCAGGCGATCGAGTCGACTACGCCGCCGTCGACGCGCAGCGCGGCGCCGGTCGTGGCCGAGGCCTGTTTCGACGCGATGTAGACGACCATGTTGGCCACTTCTTCGGGCGTTGCCGCGCGCTGTATGAGCGAACTCGGGCGGTTCTGCATGACGAACGCGGTCGCCGCTTCATCCATCGTCACGCCAGCGGCCTGTTGGCCATCTTTCAGCATCGCTGCGATGCCTTCGGTCAGCGTCGGGCCGGGCAGGATGGCATTGACGGTGACGCCGGTGCCGGCGGCACGCTTGGCCAGTCCGCGTGAGACCGACAGCATCGCCGTTTTCGTGAAGCCGTAATGCATCATGTCGACCGGAATGTGCAAGCCCGATTCCGACGACAGGAACAGCACGCGGCCCCAGCCACGCGCCATCATCGCCGGCAGATAAGCACGCGACAGCCGCACGCCTGACATCACGTTGATGTCGAAGAAGCGGGTCCATTCTTCATCCGGGATCTCGAAGAAATCCTGCATGCCATAGATGCCGACGTTGTTGACCAGGATGTCGGCGTCAGGCTCTGCCGCCACCAGCGCCGCGCAGCCGTCAGAGGTGCCGACATCGGCTGCGACGCCGCGCACCTTCGCATCCGGGACTTCCGCTTTCAGTTTCGCAATAGAGTGCTCGACGGCCTCAGTGCTGCGGCCATTGATGACGACATCGGCGCCAGTGCCGGCCAGCCCTTTGGCGATCGCATAGCCGATGCCGGCCGTGGAGCCGGTGACGATGGCGGTTTTTCCTGTCAAATCGATTTTCATGTCGTTGTTCCTTATTTCTATTCTCGCTGCGGTTAAAAAATACGCCCGGACCGATTTCTTCGGCGCTGGCGCGATTGGCGCGCTCACCGGCATCCAATGTCAGCTTGATATCATTTTGATTCCAGCGTCAACCGGCTGCACGCGCCGCATCCATGCGTGGTGCGTTAAAGTCTAGCACCGCATCGGATTGGTTGCTACCGTGCGCCAGGAGTGTGTGATTTTGGCATTGTCCGCTTGTGCATGCCATCTTTCTGCGTGCCCGGTGGCCATCTGCCATCGCGCGTGCGCGCTCTGCCCGGATTTGCTGCTGAGTTTGCTGCTGAGTTTGCTGCTCGATTTTCCGCCCGATACGGTGCGCTCACATCAGGCTAACCGCGTGCCGTTGAAAAACAGTTGCAGTCCTTGCGCGACTTTTTGCTGCAGTTCAGCCCGGGTCGGTTCCTGTTCCGGCGCAAACAGCAGGCGCGACATTCGGTCCCCCATCAGGCAATTGAGCAAATGCGCCGGCAGCATCGGGCGCGGCACGTCGGCCCGAAATTGCACGGCGATTTCGGGGCGCGCAAAAAACCGGGTCAGCATGTCCATGGTTTGCGCCGGGCCGGCCTGATGAAACGCGGTCGCCAGTTCCGGATTGGTTTTCGCTTCGGCGATCACCATGCGCTGCAGTTCGATGGCTGCCGGGCTGGAAACCAGTTCCAGGAAGCGCAAGCCGAAGTCGCCCAGTATCTGCTCCAGAGCGCGCGTGTCCGATTGCATGTCGCCCATGCTGGAAAAAAACCGCGCGCGACCGCCTTTGATGATGGCGTTCAGCAAGCCTGTCTTGCCACCGAACTTGACGTAGATGGTGCGCACCGCGACGTGCGCCTCACGCGCGATCATTTCCAGGCTGACACCGCTGTAGCCTTTGTCCAAAAATAGCCTGGCCGCCGTTGCCAGCAGGTTGCGCAGGCGCGCTTCGACTTCATCGGCGCGCGGACGTCCGGCTGGCTTGCACGGTGGCGTATCGGTGGCCGCATCGGTGCTCACATCAAGCTCGGTGGCGTTGGGTGATTCGTGCATGGCATCCATTTCTTGCAGTAAATTAGGGCGTTAGATTACAACAGTAAATACTTTGTTGGAGAGTGCCACTTTAATGCAAAATAAAATGAAATGCAATCGTTTCATTTCTTGACTTCATCTTTTGTTTGGCGAATAATAGTTGCTTGTTGATCGATTGCGCGTAGTTCAAGCAACAATCAGCCATCAATGAGCCACCAATGAGCCACCAATGAGCCATCGATCAGCCATCGATCAATGACGGAATAATCACTGAATAATTAATTTGGAGCATCGGATGTCGATCCAGCAGAGCACGGTAAAACCGCTAGGTGTCGTAGCACCCGCAGCCGAGTCGGCAGCAACCTCGGCGCCGGCGATGCCAGCGCCGCCGAACAAGCGCGTGCTGGTCATCGCCGGCCTGATCGCGCTGATTGCGCTCGGCATCGGTGGCCGCATGTGGTATCGCAGCCATTATTTTGTCGAGACTGAAAACGCCTATGTGTCGGGCCATCTGCATCCGGTGTCGTCGCGCCTGTCCGGCGTCGTCACGCGCTTGCTGATCGAAGACAATCAGGCGGTGCAGCA
>JBLHNV010000117.1:0-8291 GCA_047623125.1 Janthinobacterium sp.
GGGTAGCGCTGTGACGCAGCAACAGGCCAGTGCGCCAGCGACCCATCACCGGGTCGACTGGCATATGCTGTCCAACGCATTTCGTTAAAGCTGGACTGCCTGCCTGTTTAGTTGCTTTTTTGTAAGCGCGGCATCAGGCAAAGTCAGGGATCACTTCACAGGTGACGCCTCACAGGCGCCACCTTACAGGCGTCACTTTACAGTGTGCATCCAGCCATGCGTATCGGTTGCGGTGCCGTGCTGGATGGCCAGCAGTGCATCACGCATCGCCATCGCGACCGGGCCGTTTTCATTACTGTTGATGGTCATCTCGAAACCATTGGCCTTGACTGAGCCTACCGGTGTGATGACGGCGGCCGTGCCGCAGGCAAAGACTTCGGTCATGCGGCCGCTGGCGATATCGTCGCGCCATTGCTGGACCGTGAGTCTGCGCTCTTCGGCGCCATAACCGAGATCCTTGGCCAGGTTGAGCAAGCTGTTGCGTGTGATGCCAGGCAGTAGCGTGCCGGTCAGTTCGGGCGTGACGATGATGGTCTTGCCTTCTTCCTGATACACAAAAAACAGGTTCATGCCACCCATTTCTTCGATGTACTGGCGCTGCACCGCATCGAGCCAGATCACTTGATCGCATCCCTTGTCCTGAGCTTGCGCCTGGGCCAGCAAACTGGCGGCGTAATTGCCGGCGCACTTCGCTTCGCCGGTGCCACCGGGTGCGGCGCGCACATAATCTTCGCTGATCCAGACCGTCACCGGCTTGACGCCGTTCGGGAAATAGGCACCGGTCGGCGATGCAAAGAGCACGAACAGGTATTCGTGGGCCGGACGCACTCCCAGATAAGGATCGGTGGCGATCATCAATGGACGCAGATAGAGGCTTTCCCCGATGTTTTTTGGTACCCATTCGCTATCGATACGGATCAGTTTGTCCGCTGCTTCCAGGAATAAATCGACCGGAATTTCAGGCATGGCCAGGCGTTTGGCACTGCGGTTGAAGCGCGCGCCATTGGCTTCGGGTCGGAAGGTCTTGATGCCGCCGTCCGGCTGAGAATACGCCTTGAAACCTTCGAAAATGGCTTGGCCGTAGTGTAGTACGGAAGCGGCAGGGTCCAGGGTCAAAGGGCCGTAAGCCTGCACGGCACCTTGTTGCCAGGCACCGTCACGGTAAGGAATAAGCACCATGTGATCGCTGAAAGTGCGCCCGAAGCTCAGGTTGCTCGTCAGTCGGGTGCGCTCGACATCGCTCATGATGTGCTTGGAAGGCGTCACGAGAAGGGGGGATGTGTTGGTCGTCATCGGGTAATTCCAAAAAGTTGGCGCCGATGGATGGGCGCGGCAAGAGCAATATCTTACTCTTTGCTGCAGTGAAACAGTGATTACCCGATCAGATAGATCGCCGACATCCGTCGCTGCGCCGGGTTGTCGCAGTTTCAACCACCGAAACGGGACCAGATGGCGCTGCCGCAATGGCTGACGCGTCCGGTGGACAGGCCGCACATTGATCCAGATTGAACCGACTCGGGTGCCGGTGCGCTGCGCGCTGACATTTCCTTCCCGTCATGTTTAAATGCAACCTTGGGCCGGAATTTCACTATATGCTGCAAACAGCAAGTGCGGATTAGCAGGCCCATCAGGAACCGGTGAAGTGGAACCATCAAGTGATGTAATCAGGCGCAGGTGAAGTAGAACAATAAAGTGGAATAATCAGGAGCAAGTAACGTGGAATACAAGGATTACTATCAGGCGCTGGGCGTTGAAAAGACGGCCACTGAGGATCAGATCAAGAAGGCTTACCGCAAGCTGGTGCGTAAGTATCATCCGGACGTCAGCAAAGAAGCCGACGCCCTGAAAATGACCAAGGAACTCAACGAAGCCTACGGTGTACTCGGCGATGCTGAAAAACGCGCTGCCTATGACCAGCTTGGCCGCGATCATCGGGCCGGGCAGGAATTTCATCCGCCGCCAGGCTGGGGCGGCAGCGCGGGCGCCGACAGCGATTTTTTCGCCGACCTGTTCGCCAACATGGGGGGCCACCGTCGCTCCGGCGCCGGCGCTGGATTGCGTCGGCGCGGTGAAGACAGCCACGCGACGATCGTCATCGATCTGGCCGACACGTTTCACGGCGCGACGCGCACCATCACCTTGCGCACGCCGGATGCCCACGGCCGCTTCACCAGCCGCGAGCGCACGTTGGATGTCAATATTCCGAAGGGTGTCATGCCCGGTCAGCAATTGCGTCTTGGCGGGCAGGGCGCTTCGGGCATCGGCGGCGCACCAGCCGGCGACCTGTACCTGGAGATCGCGCTCAAGGTCCATCCGCGTTTTCGCGTTGAAGGCCGCGACGTCTATCAAAATGTGCCGGTGACGCCCTGGGAAGCGGCGCTGGGCGCCCCGATTGAGGTTGCTACGCCGTCAGGCAAGGTCGAGGTCGGCGTGCCGAAAGGCTCGCAAACGGGGCGCAAGCTGCGCTTGAAGGGCCGCGGCATTCCGGGCACCCCTACCGGTGATCTGTATTTGCTGCTCGATGTGGTGTTGCCGGCGGCCGATACGGAGCGGGCGATGGAGCTGTACCAAACGATGGCACGCGAGATGGCATTCGATCCGCGTCAGACTATGGAGAACTAACATTATGGCGCAAGCAACGGTGGTGACGGGCGTTTTGCTGGAAGAGGCGGCACTGAACCTGACCGAACTGGCCCAGGCCTGTTCGGTCGAACCGGCCTGGGTGGTGCAACGGGTGCATGCGGGCATTTTACAAGATGGCGCGCCGCAGAAAATGACGCTGTGGCGCTTCACCAGCGTCGACCTGGCGCGGGCGCGCCGGCTCAGGGAGATCGAGCAAGCCTTCGACGCCGATGAAAACCTGGCCGCTCTGGTGGTGGACCTGGCCGATGAAGTGCAGCGGCTCAAGGCCAGGCTGCAGGCGCTCGGCAGCGCATAGATTGGCGCTACGGCCGGCGCTGCAGGGGAGTTGCCATTTGGGAATATAATCGTCGTCCCAATGGCGCATGACCCGATGATGGAGCTGCAACAGTGATACCAATAGTACGTAGTTTGCTGGAAACCGATCTTTACAAGTTTACGATGTGGCAGGCGTTGCTGCATCACCATCCGGGTGCGCACGCCAAGTATGAATTCACGTGCCGCAATACGCCGCTGTTTGCGCTGTCGCAGCTGAAAGAGGAAGTCGATTTGCAGCTCGACCATCTGTGCACGCTGACCTTCGCCGAAGATGAACTCGCTTACCTGCGTACGCTGCGTTTCATCAAAAGCGATTTTGTCGACTTCTTGACGCTGTTCCGGTTTCAGCGCAAGTTCATCAAGGTCGATACCGAGGGCGAGACGTTGACGGTGCGCGCGACCGGTCCGCAAGTGCATGTGATGGGTTTCGAGATTTTCGTGCTGTATATCATCAATGAACTGTACTTCCGGCGTGCCGACCAGAATATCGCGCTGGCCGAGGGCCGTCAGCGCCTGAGCAAGAAGATTGATGCGTTGCGTGCGTTCGGGCGGCAGCCAGCCAAGAAACACCCGTTCGAATTTTCTGATTTTGGCGTGCGGCGGCGTTTTTCAAGCGCCTGGCATGACGAAGTCGTCCATCGTCTGGCGACCGAGGTGCCGCAGTATTTCAAGGGCAGTTCGAACGTTTATCTTGCCAAGCGTTTCAAATTGATTCCGGTCGGCACGATGGCGCATGAATATTTGCAATCGTTCCAATCCTTTGGTGTGCGCTTACGCGATTTTCAGAAGGCGGCGCTGGAAGAGTGGGTCCAGGAATACCGCGGCGACCTGGGCACTGCGCTGACCGACGTGGTCGACATGGATGCATTTCTGCTCGATTTTGATCTGTATTTTGCCAAGCTGTTCGATGGCTTGCGCCACGATTCGGGCGACCCGGTCAGTTGGGGCGAAAAGGCGCTGGCGCATTATGCGACGCTGCGCATCGATGCCAACAGCAAGCGTCTGGTGTTTTCCGACAGCCTGGACCTGGGCACCGCCTTCAATTTGCACCGGCATTTTGCCGGACGCATCATGACGGGCTTTGGAATCGGCACCAATCTGAGCAATGATGTCGGACTGGAACCGCTGCAAATTGTCATGAAACTGGTTGAGTGCAATGGCCAGTCGGTCGCCAAATTGTCCGATACGCCTGGCAAGACGATGCGCCACGACACCACTTTCCTGGCGTATCTGCGGCATGTTTTCAACCGGCCCGTCAATGCCAGCGGCGCTACCGCTCGCTGAGAATCGACTGAGGCTGAGGCTGAGGCTGAGGCTTAAAACCCGGTCAAGACCGTATTCATGTGCTCGACTTCAGGTGGCGCCACGAAATAGGGACCGACAAGCCGGCGCCATTCCTGGAAATCGGCACTGTCTCTGAAGTGAACGATATGGTCGTCCAGCGTTTCCCAGCCGACGACCAGACGGTAACCGTCAGTTTGCTCGATCGAGTGCTCTAGCCGCATCGACAGGCATCCCTTGGCCCGGCGGAACAAGGGCACGGCTTCGGCGACGGCTGCTTCGAAGGCGGTTTGTGTATCTTGCTTGATGCGGATTGCGGCAATTTCAAAGATCATCTGAGTTTCCTGTGGTTGAAATCAGATCATTTTGCCTGAAAGTACCGATGCGCGCCATGCGTGCCCTGATGCCGCCAACCACGCTCCTTCAACGCCCGCTCCTGCGGGCGTTTCGATCCTGGTCCCGAATCAATGCGCGTCGGCTTGTTCCCGGATGTAGGTTTCGATCTGATGCAGGCTGAGCATCGAGATATCTTTCGGTAATTCCTGCTCGACCATTTTCTGAACTTCCTTGTTCAGATTGCCGCGTATCAAGCCAAGGAATTTTGGGGCGGCGATCAGGCGCAAGCGGTCGTAGCGATGGGCGTTGCGCCCCTGATCGAGGTATTGTCCGATGCTGCGCGCGAACACGTCGTTTTCATGCGAGGGCAGACTGGTCGGCGGCAGGACGACATGGCCCCGGCTTGGCTCGCTCTTGTCGTGCAACTTTCCATCGTCATCCTTGCGCAGACCCGCCGAGCGAGCGCCGGGATTGACCATGTCTTCGATTTCGTGCAGATGCTTGTCGTGCTCTTGCTGCTCGAAGACGCGAGCGCGACTGCTGTCGGCGACAATGATCCAGGTGGTATCCATCGATATTCTCCATGCGCAATCGCGCTTCCAGTACAGCGTTGAAATGCTGCAGCATCGATGCGTTTGCATCGTGGCTGCCGGCCGTCTTGATGTCAGGGAAGTGCCACGCTGTTTCCTCCGAAGCGGGCGAGGATGACGGATGCGTGCTCGGATTGCTGTGCATCTTCGACCTCGACACCGAGTTGATACATGCCTTCGCTGGAAGATTGATGGCGCTGTCTGTTTTCGCTTGCGGGCGGTTCGCCGCCGAGCAATTGAAACACGCCTTGTATCGCCTGATTCGGCGTGTCGCCGGCGGCGAAGCGGCCTTCGGGCATGCCCGCTTCATTGAGCTTGACCATCAGATGAATGTGCGGCGCCGTAAAGCCGCTGGCAAGCAGCGCTTTGCGCGCACTGTCTGCATCCGAAAAATAATCAAAAATCTTGGTGAGTTTGTCTGCCATCGGGATTCTCCATGTAGCAATACATAAGAAACGGTTGAAACAGGTAGGAACTGATTAACAGTCTGATCCAATATCGATGAAATTTCAATCGGCGCTTGTGTTTTTATTTCTGCGCAACCGGATCGGGCGCAAGCAAGCTGCATCGGCGGCGGCTGCACGCTGGCATGCTATGCATCTTGGCAACTTTGGCAACTTTGGCAGATGGCGGCACGCAATCGGGCTGGCGGAAGCAGAATCGAACGGGCGCCACGCGCTATGACGATTTGCCGCCAATTTGACGATGGTGTGCAATGACGTGGTGTTTTTGCAGCGTTTGCCGCAGCGAAAAAGTCGGATTCAGGGGGGCGAATGCCTGTTGCGATACCAGCATGCAGCGCAAGACGTATCTGCCTGGCTGCCATAAAGTGCGTTCCGCTTCTGGAAGCGGGACCGTTTGCCAATGCCGCCCGCGCGGCAAGATCTGGCAAGGTCTGGGCCGGCCGTTGCAACAGGTCTGAACGATCCGTAGTCGGCAGCGGCTGGCCCAGTCGGTGCTTTAGCGACCCTCTTTGCCGCTCCTTTACTGGAACGCGACTTCGGCGAAGCTGCGCAACTTGCGGCTGTGCAGTTTGTCGACGCCGTGCGTGCGCAACAGTTCAAGGGCCCGGATACCGATGCGCAAGTGCTGGTCTACCCGTTCGCGATAGAACTGGTTGGCCATGCCGGGCAGCTTCAGTTCGCCATGCAGCGGCTTGTCGCTGACGCACAGCAAAGTGCCATAGGGCACGCGGAAACGAAATCCGTTGGCGGCGATCGTCGCGCTTTCCATGTCCAGTGCAATCGCCCGACTCTGGCTGAAGCGGCGCTCGGGCGTGCGCTGAGGCAACAGTTCCCAGTTGCGGTTGTCGGTGCTGGCCACGGTGCCGGTGCGCATCACGCGCTTCAACTCGTAGCCGGTCAGTTGCGTGATTTCGGCCACCGCCGATTCGATCGCGACTTGCACTTCGGCCAGCGGCGGAATCGGCACCCACAGTGGCAAGTCTTCATCGAGCACATGGTCTTCGCGCACGTAACCGTGGGCCAGCACATAGTCGCCCAGTTGCTGCGTATTGCGCAAGCCCGCGCAGTGGCCCAGCATCAGCCACGCGTGCGGTCGCAATACCGCGACATGATCGGTGATGGTCTTCGCATTGGCCGGGCCGATGCCGATATTGATCATCGTGATGCCGCTGTTGTCGGAGCGCAGCAGGTGATAGCCTGGCATTTGCGGCAAGCGCGGCGGCGGCGCGCCGAGTGCGTCGTCAGGCTGCGCGCTGTGGCCGGCGCGGCGCGTGACGACATTGCCCGGTTCGACGAACGCGATGTAGTCATCGTCATCTTGTGGCGCTTGTGGATCGGCAGCGCGTGCCATGATCGCGTGGCCGAGCCGGACGAATTCATCGATGTAGAACTGGTAGTTGGTATACAACACGAAATTCTGGAAATGCTCGGCCGCCGTGCCGGTGTAATGACGCAAGCGCTGCAGCGAATAATCGACGCGCGGCGCCGTAAACAGCGCCAGCGGCTGCGCTTCGCCGGGCGCCGTTTCATGGGTGCCATTGGCGATGCCGTCATCCATTGCGGCCAGGTTCGGCAAGTCGAAGCAGTCGCGCATCGCCATGCGCCGGTCCTGGCTCATGCTGCCTTCGATATGGTCGTGATCGGTGATCGTGAAGTGGACCGGGATGGGCTGCGAACTGGTGCCCACTTCGAGCTGCACCTGCTGGTCGCGGCCATGATTTTTCAGCAGCAGCCGAAATTGCTCGTGATAATAGCTGCCAAACAGGTCCGGTCGCGTCAGCGTCGTTTCGAACGTACCGGGCCCGGCCACGAAGCCGTACGATATCCGCGAATCGGCCCGCACCACGGTATCGGTATGCACGCGCACGAAAGGGTAGCAGGCGCGCACATGGTTTTCGATCGGTTCACCTGCAATGAAGCGTTGCAATTGCGTGCGCAAATACGTGATGCTGTGATCGTAGATCGCTTGCACATGGGCGAGCGCGGCAGCAGGATCGTCGAACAGGACGGGGGCGGTGAAGTGGCGGTTCTGCACGGTGCAACTCCTTTTCACGGATGGACGTGCCGCAACGTGCGGCCTTGATCACAGTATGGCGCAGATGATATGTTTTATGTACCTTATGTGCGTATGAGCAATGTTTCCTGGTCGAATACGTCAAGAAGAGTCAAGTTTGGGTTGCTGCTATTTCTGCTGCACCTTGCGGCTGATCCAGCAAGCCCTGCTGGCGAATGAATGCGATCACTGCTTCGACACCGTCGCCGGTGCGCAAATTGGTAAAAATAAACGGGCGCTCGCCGCGCATGCGTTGCGCATCCTGCGCCATCACGCTCAGGTCGGCGCCCACATATGGCGCCAGATCGGTCTTGTTGATCAGCAGTAAATCGGAGCGCGTGATGCCGGGGCCGCCCTTGCGCGGAATCTTTTCACCGCCGGCGACGTCAATCACGTAGATCGTCAAGTCCGACAATTCGGGGCTGAACGTGGCAGCGAGGTTGTCGCCGCCGGACTCGATCAGGATCAGGTCGAGCTTGGGGAAATCGGCGCACATGCGCGCGATCGCTTCCAGGTTGATCGAGGCATCTTCGCGGATTGCCGTGTGCGGGCAGCCGCCCGTTTCGACGCCCATCAGCCGCTCGGCCGGCAAGGCACCTGCGCGCAGCA
>JBLHNV010000118.1:0-8154 GCA_047623125.1 Janthinobacterium sp.
CAGCACGCGCCGGTCCTGCGCCGCCAGCGGGCGCAGATAATGGTTGCGCACCTGCGCACAATACGGGCAATCGGAGCGCGAAACGAGCAATAGCAGCGGCAATTGCCGGTTCTTCATGTGCAGCAGATCGGCCGGCAAATCGCGCAGCAAGGCAATGGTGCCCGGCGTCGGACCGGGCGCAGACGCTGTGTCCATCAGGCCATGCCTGGATTACCAGCGACGCCCATCAGCGCCGGTTGATTGAGCTTGCGCGCCGTTACCACCGGGTGATCTTTCAGATAGGTTTCGACGACATCCCAGATCGGTTCGCCCGTCGCATTTGGCGCCACCGGCGCCCAGCCGGCTACCTGGTACTGTTTGCCCGCTTCCAGCGGCTTGCCGTTGAGCGTCATGTTGTTGATGCGCGCGCCCATCTTTGCATTGGGCGTGCAACTGTATTGCAAGCCGCCCACGCGCACCATGTCGCCGCCTTGCTGGTAATACGGGTCCGGATTGAACAGATTGTCGCAGACATCTTCCAAAATGGTCTTGATGGTGGCGCCCGTCATCGGCGTCACCGTCGTGGCCGGATACGTGATCGCCACCTGGTCCATCAAGTCGCCGCGGGTGATGGTCTGGCCGGGAAGAATGCTGGTGCCCCAGCGAAATCCGGGAGAAAAGGCGATTTCCGCGCCCTTGACTTCCATCAGCGCATCGACGATCAGCTGGTCCCATGATCCATTGAAATTGCCGCGCCGGTAGAGCAAGCCTTCGCTGGTGGCCAGAGGTTGCTCCAGCTTTTGCTTGAATGGCAGCCGTATTTTCTGAATCAGCGCCGTCATCTGCGGGTCGGCCGGCAACAGATTTGAAAATACCGGCAGCAATTTGTAGCGGAAATCCTGCACCTTGCCAGCGCGTACGTCAAAGTCCAGCACGCCCAGGAATTTGCCGTTCGAGCCGGCGTTGGTGACCAGCGTCTGGCCGCTGGCGTTGTGGATCACGACCGGTACCGGCACGCCGTCGTGGGTATGGCCGCCGAGTATGGCGTCGATGCCGGTCACGCGCTGCGCCATCTTCAGATCGACGTCCATGCCATTATGGGAGAGCACGACGACGACCTTGGCGCCTTTCGCACGCACTTCATCGACGACCTTTTGCATGTTCTCTTCCTGGATGCCAAACGACCAGTCCGGCACCATGTGGCGCGGATTGGCGATCGGCGTGTACGGAAATGCCTGGCCGATGACCGCGACCGATACGCCATTCATTTCGCGCATCGCGTACGGTTCAAAAACCGGGTCGCCAAAATCTGCGGTCTTGATATTCTGGGCCAGAAAACTGATCTTGCCCTTGAAGTCCTGGTCGACAATTTCGCGCACGCGGGCCGCGCCCAGCGTGAATTCCCAGTGGCCGGCCATCATGTCGACACCCAGCAACTTGCTGGCATCGACCATGTCCTGGCCGTTGGTCCACAGCGCAGTGGCCGACCCTTGCCAGGTGTCGCCGCCGTCGAGCAGCAAGGCATGTGGCCGCCCGGCTTTGACCTTCTTGACCAGCGTGGCCAGGTGCGCGAAGCCGCCGACCTGGCCGTAGGTACGCGCCGCTTTCTCAAAATTGAGATAGGTGAATGCATGCGCGCCCGGTGTCCCCGCTGCGATGCCAAATTGCTTCAGCAAGTGTTCGCCGACCAGGTGCGGCGGCTTGCCGAATGACGCACCGATGCCGAGGTTGACGCTGGGTTCACGGAAATACAGCGGCAGCAATTGTGCGTGGCAATCGGTGAAATGCATGAAGCTGACGTTGCCGAATTCTGGCAAGTCATACAATTGCCCGGCGCCGCCGGCGGCCAGCACATTTTCGCTGGCAATGGCCATGCCGCCCGCGCTGGCGATCGCCAGCACTTGCATGAATTCACGTCGACTGATGCTCATGGTAATTCCTCAAAGGGGGGCGGATGGCCGGCATGGCAGCCATCCATGCTGCTCAATCGATCAAATAGCGCTGCAACAATGTTACTGATTGACCGGCGACGCCGGGTCCAGCAGCAGCGCCATCACGTCTTTCATTTGTTGTTCGGTCAGGATTTTCTTGTGTCCGAAGCGCGGCATGTTCGAACACGCGTTATAAGCCTTTGCGTTGTACAGTTTGGTCCAGGTGTAGCGCAGCATCGGATCGCTGTTGCCGCGCAATTTGCCATACTGATACAACGACGGACCGAGGTTGCCGAACGACACTTCTTGCTTCGTCATTTGATGGCAGGCATAGCAGTTGCCGCCTGCCGTGGATCCAGGCTTGTCGTTCCAGCGCATCCCCGCGCCATTTTGTGCGACGATTTCACCTGCTGCATGGCTGCCCAGAAACTTGCCGTCGGCGGGGAACTGAACGGCATCGAGTTCCTTCTTTTGAGCCGCGGCTTTGGCTTGCGCCGTTTCTTTGGTGTCGGGTTGGCCGTCGCACAATTGCTGGACGGTATCCTGATCCAGCCGGTCCATGTCGGCCTGGCCTGTTGCGTGGAACGACGATTTCATCATTGCGATCGCCTGTTCGCGCAATTTGGCATCAGCGTTGGCATCGGTGTCGGCGATGATCGCCGCGCAGCCGATCAAGCCGAGCGCAGAGAGCAATGCTGCCAGTAGCGTCAATTTTTTCATGATTCGCTTTCGTTTGTAGTGTTATCGCTTCAATGCTGGCGCGTCGAACTCGCCGCCGCGCGCCTGCTCGGCCATATACATCGTCAGCGCCGTGATCGCCTCCGAGGTGTAACCCGGTTCCGGAAAACGCTGCTGGCGGAAGCAATCATTGAGCCGGTACTGCATCGTGCGCACCTCACCCTGGCTGACGCGGTAGGCGGGCCAGCTGGCATACGTTTTTTGGGCTTCGGCGCGATTGGTCAGGTCGGGCAGGTCTTGCAAGCGGATGCGTTTGCCCAATGCCGAGTGGCAGGTGGCGCAGGAGAAATCGTGAGATCCGCCGCGGTAATTGAAGATTGTTTCCCCGATCTGGTAGGCCAGGCGTTCCTTTGCATGGCCCGTGCCCGGAGCAATCGGCATGCCGCGCGATTCAGAGGCGATCCACGTAACGAGCGCTTCCATTGTCGAGCGTTTCGAGCTGCCGGCGCCAAACGGCTGCTTGGTTGCTTGCGCAACCGATAATCCCTGCAGCGTCGTCATGCATGTGACGAGCCTTTGCTCCAGATCTTGCACCTTGCCGGTATCGGAAAAATATCTGGGCAAGCCGACATAAGCGCCCTTGACTACGCCAGCGCCTTGCCCTAAGTCGCAGCCTTCCAGCGATGCCTTGTTCGGGCCGCGCTTCTCGCTCCATAGCGCTGCGCCACGCATTTCCCACAGCTCGGCAGGATTGCCATCGGCGATCATCTCGCGATATTTGGCGATCGATTCGCCAGTCGTCTGCGCGTTGGCCAGCGCAGCGCCCATCATTGCAAATACAAACAGAGTGGTTTTTTTCATCGTCATTCTCCATCAGGGAACAAGGCAGAATCGGCACCCGGATGCCGATCCGGATCGGCATCGCGATCAGGAAATTGTCGCTTCGTCGCTGCGCTTGTCACCGGTGTTGTCGACCCAGCTGATCTGAACTTTTTCGCCTTTTACGCCGCCCTTGAACTTGAACGCCAGATAGGGATTTTGCGATACAGACTGGCTGAAGCGGCCTTGCAGCACGGTCTTGCCGGCGTAGGTTGCGAGCACGTCGGTGATGTAGTGGGCCGGTTTGACGGCGCCTGAGGCATCCTTGCGCATGCCCGTTTCCATCGGATGCGACATCAATACTTTGACTTCGGTGAATTCGCCATTGATGCCGGCGCGAATTTTCATTGGATCTGCCATTTTGATTCCTTTCGTATTTGGAAAAAAATTGCCCGGGGCATCAGCCGCCGCAGCCGCCCAGCGTGACCTTGGTCTCGCGCGAGGTGCTGTAAAGTTTGCCGTCGGCCTTGACGACGGCATGGATGCGCGAGCTCTCGCCCATCTTTACGCGCGTCAGCACGCTCGGATCAGTGCCGGCCGGAAACGTGAAAGAGGCAGCCAGGGGATTGGGATTTTTTTCGACAAATATATAGATGGCTTCGGTATTCGGAATCGCGCTGCTCACATTCAGTGGCACCACCGCCCCGTTTTCGGCGATCTCGGGGGTGATCAGGTTGATCTCCTTGCTGTCAACGACATTGCCGCCGATCGCAGCGAGCGCGTCGGCAAAGGTTTTTGCATTGAAACCGGGTGGATTTTCAGCGGCCAGGGCGGCCGATTCGGAAATCAATCCGAGCGCCACCAGCATGCCGAGGGCGCTGGCGGATTTGAGGATGGTGCGTCGTGCGTGGTTCATGACTAGTCTCCATGGTGATTAAAACGCTGCCCGAAACGATGCCGGGCGGCGATTCCTGCGGTCTTACTGCGCGCCGTCGGCGATCCAGCCGGCGATGGCGTTGACATCGGCCTCTTTGATGTTTGGTTGCGGCGGCATCGGCATCGGACCCCACACGCCTGAGCCACCGTTTTTGATTTTCATGGCCAGGTAGGCTTTCAGGTCGGCGCGATTTTTGTATTTGGCGGCGATTTCATTGAATCCGGGCCCCACCAGGCGGCTGCCGACCGCGTGGCAGGCGGTGCAGTTGTTGGCTTTTAACAGCCCCATGATGTGCGCATCAGAGGCTGGGGCCGCAGCCGTATCGGGCTTGACATCGGGCTTGTCCTTGCGTACCGCTTTGCCGGGGGCAACTGTTGTGTCGGTGCCGCGGGTCTGGCCGATCAGGCGGTTCTGCTCGGCCAGATTGCCGTGCGCATTGCGCGCCGAGTCGGGCAGGAAGGACGTGACCTTGACATCGGTCGGGCAGTTTTTCATGCAGGCGATATTTTTCACGTCACCCTTGCCGTTGGTGCGCCACATGTCGTCGACCCGCATCAAGCCGTTGCGGTTGGGCAGGCGCTGCTGGACTTCGGCGATGTTCTGGTCCGACAAGACAAAGTCGCCGGGCACGACTTCGCCCAATTGCAACAAGTACGCCGTCACTGCATAGACTTCGTCGGTGGTCAACGACTTGGGCGCATTCCACGGCATTGCGCGGTTGATGTAATCCCACAGCGTCGACATGTGGGCCAGCTTCATCATCGTCGAGCGCTGCGGCACGTCGCCCTTGGCCAGCGACGCCACATGGCCGGTCTTGATGTCATCGGCAGTGGTGCCGCCGACCAGTGGCGTAAATACCTGGTTCGACTCGGCGAAGGTGCCGTGGCACGAAACGCAACTGGCCTCCCATATCTTTTCGCCTTGCTTTACGCTGCCCGAACCCTTGGGCAAGCCCTTGAAATCGGCGCGCACATCAATATCCCATGCCTTCAGTTCTGCCGCCGTCGGTGCGCGCCCGACATCGGGTGCTGGCCCGGCTTGCGCGTTGCCGGCCAATGAACAAAACAGGATTACGGCAGCCGCAGTGCGGCAAGTGCTGATCGTTATCGTGCGCATCAATCCACCTGTACGTTGCTGACTTCGCCGCTTGCAGCCACATTCCATGACTGGATCGCATTGTTGTGATAAATCGAACGGGTACCGCGCACGGCCCGTAACTGGTTCATTTTCGGTTGCACATAGCCGGTATCGTCGATCGCCCGGCTCTGGAGGATCGCCGGTGAGCCATCCCATACCCAATCCAGATTGAAGCGCGTCAGCGCTTTCGTCAGGATCGGCGTTTCGATGCGCGCGCTGCGCCAGTTGCGCCCGCCATCGAGGCTGACATCGACCCGCTTGACCTTGCCGCGCCCGGACCAGGCCAGTCCGCTGATATTGTAGTAACCGTTGCCGAGCAAGGTTTGTCCTCCGGACGGCGTCGTGATGACGCTTTTGCATTCCTGTACCGAGGTGTACTGGCGATGCTGTCCATCAGGCATCAGATCGATGTAATGGATGGTTTCATCCTTGGTATCGAAGCGCTGGTCGCCCACTTTCAGGCGGCGCAGGTACTTGACCCATGACACGCCTTGTACGCCGGGCACCACCAGGCGCAGCGGGTAGCCATTTTCCGGGCGCAGCATTTCGCCATTCATGGCCCATGCCACCATCACATCGTCCTGCGCGCGGTCCATCGCGATGGTACGGGTCATGCTCGATCCGTCGGCGCCTTCGGCCAGCACATATTTGCCATTTTTCTTGTCGACGCCGCAGATGTCGAGCAGCGTCGACAGCAGTACGCCGGTGTATTCGGAACAACTGACCATGCCGTGCGTGTACTGGACGGTAGGCAGCGCAACGCGACCCCATTCGGCACCGGTATTGGCGCCGCATTCGATGAAATGGATGCGCGACACGCTGGGCAGGCGCATCAGATCATCCATCGTGAACACGCGCGCTTGCTTGACCAGACCATGCACCATCAGCCGATGCTGGCGCGGATCCATATCGTGCCAGCCCTGATGATGGCGCTCGAAATGAAGACCGCTGGGGGTGATGATGCCGAACAATCCCTGCAATGGCGTGAAACTGACCGACGATTGCGGCACGCGGGTCAAGCCCGGGCTTTCGCGGCGTTGCAGGTTCGCTTCCCATTTGGAGGGCACGCCATATCCCAGTTCGGCAACGGGCCGACCCAGGGTTTTGCTGTGCTGGGGCAATGTCAGGATGGCCGATTCGCCGAGGCTGGCGCCCGTATCGGCAGCATGAGCGGCGCCCATCAGTGAGGTGCCTGCGCCCATCGCCAGCGCCTTGCCCATGAACGAACGCCGCGCGACGCGGGCCCGTTCGAGTTCTTCGTCGCCCAGAAAATTTTCCGGCGCCTTGCTGAGCTTCCCCAGCACCTTGTACAGTGAGTTTGCCGCCTGTTGTCTCCTTTTTGCTGGCCTAGCGCCAATCTCATGGAACAGTTGTTCCCTTGCAGTGAATCCCTTACAGTTAATGCTTTGCAGTTGTTTTCCTGCACTGACGCCACTACATCAGCGCCATTTCTTCCTTGGACAGAAATTTGCTGCACAGTGTCCTGCATACTTCGATGAATATCGGATCGGCGATCATGTAAAAAACCTGGCTACCGTCGCGTCGCCGCCCGAGTACGCCGCTGTGGTACATGACGCCGAGATGGCGCGAAATATTGGTTTGCGATGAACCTACCTCTGCCACGATGTCGGCGACACATTTTTCGCCGTGGCAGACACTGCGCAGTATGCGCAATCGTGTGGGTTCACCGAGTACGCTGAAACAGCGCGCGACATTATCTAAAACTGAATCGGGGATGCTCATTAATACCTCATGTGTTGCCAGTAAAATAAGTATATGCGCATTGACGCATGTACTCAACAAGTTTTGGTTATTAAAGCAACAATTGATGGCAGGCTACTATCGCGATTGGCTTGCGCTAGGTTCATCGCGGGCACATACTGTGTCTTGATCCCACCTTTGTCTCTGCAGACGACACGTTCGTGCCCCGAAAAACATCGATACTTGTTTGTCGTTGCAGTACGTCCAAATTTTTTTGGAAAGCCCAGCATGAGCAAACTACTTGAACTGCGTCGCACCATGGTTTTTCGTTCGCTGGCGCTCGCTGGCGTCAGTGCGTTGGCGGTCAGCCATGTTGCGGCCGCACCTGTTGCGCCGAAAGAAGGCCACCATCGGGTGGTCTTTCAGATCAGTGATGCCGATGCAAAAAAATGGCAGCTGCTGTTGAATAACGTAAACAATGCGCAGCAGGAACTGGGCGAAAAAAATGTCACGATTGAAGTGGTCGCGTTCGGCCCCGGAATACACATGCTGACAGCCGAATCGGAAGTCGCCAATCGGGTGCAGGAAGCGATGGCACAGGGTGTACGGGTCGTCGCGTGTGAAAACACCATGCGCGCGCTGCATCTGAAGCCCGGCGACATGGTCAGCGGGATCGGTTTTGTTCCTTCCGGCGTGGCCGAACTGATCCGGCGCCAGAGCGCCGGTTACGCCTACATGCGGCCCTGAAGCGGCTTCAGGCAGTTCGCTGGCATGGACCCCGGATAACGAAGCGCACGGGGCGGCAGGGTGTCCGCTGCCGGCGCTTACTCAGGTCAACGCAATGCCTTGACCAGCAGCGCCACCGCGACCAGCGCCGAGACGATGGCGAATCCCCTTTGCAACAGCGGGCCGGACAGCCGCGTCGCGACCAGGCGTCCGGCGATCATGCCCGCCAGCGTGCCGCCGGAAAAC
>JBLHNV010000119.1:0-8082 GCA_047623125.1 Janthinobacterium sp.
CCGGCCACTCGGGTGGCGTGGCGTTTCTGAAGTCGCCGATCGGCCAGATGTTCCACCAATTCTTTGGCGAAAACATGCTGCGCGCCGACGTCTGCAACGCGGTCGAGGAACTCGGCCAGTTGCTCGACCATACCGGCCCGGTTGCGGCCTCGGAGCGCAATGCGGCGCGCATCTTCAATGCCGACCATTGCTACTTCGTCACGAATGGCACCAGCACCAGTAACAAGATGGTGTGGCACTCAACGGTTGCACCAGGCGATATCGCCGTGGTCGACCGCAATTGCCACAAGTCGATTTTGCATGCCATCATCATGTGCGGCGCCATTCCGGTGTTCCTGATGCCGACCCGCAACCATCTGGGCATCATAGGACCGATACCGCTGAGTGAATTCACGCCTGAGAGCATCGCGCGCAAGATCGAGGCGAATCCGTTCGCGCGCGAGGCGCTGAACAAGAAGCCGCGGATCCTGACCATCACGCAATCGACGTACGATGGCGTGATCTACAACGTTGAAACGCTGCGCGAAATGCTCGATGGAAAGATCGACACGCTGCACTTCGATGAAGCGTGGTTGCCGCATGCGACTTTCCACGATTTCTACAAAAACATGCACGCGATCGGCAAGGACAGGCCGCGGGCCAAGGAATCGATGATTTTCTCGACCCAGTCGACGCACAAATTGCTCGCCGGTCTGTCGCAGGCATCGCAGATCCTGGTGCGCGAATCGGAAAACATGCAGCTCGACCAGGACGCATTCAACGAAGCGTATCTGATGCATACATCGACGTCACCGCAATATTCGATCATCGCATCATGCGACGTGGCGGCAGCAATGATGGAAGCGCCGGGCGGCACAGCGCTGGTCGAGGAATCGATCTTCGAAGCACTGGACTTCCGCCGCGCAATGAAAAAGATCGACAAGGAATATGGCCGCGACTGGTGGTTCCAGGTCTGGGGACCGGATACTTTCTCAGAGGATGGCATCGGCGACCGGGACGACTGGATGATCCGCGCCGAGGATGACTGGCACGGCTTCGGTGATGTCGCGCCCGGCTTCAACATGCTCGACCCGATCAAGGCCACCATCGTCACGCCGGGTCTGTCGCTCAATGGCAAGTTCGGTGATACCGGAATACCGGCATCGATCGTCACCAAGTATCTGGCCGAGCATGGCGTCATCATCGAAAAGTGCGGGCTGTATTCATTCTTCATCATGTTTACGATCGGCATTACGAAGGGCCGCTGGAATACGCTGCTGACAGCACTGCAGCAATTCAAGGACGATTACGACAAGAATCAGCCGATGTGGCGCATCCTGCCCGAATTTGCCGTGGCCAATCCGCGCTACGAAAAAATGGGACTGCGCGATTTGTGCCAGCAAATCCACGATTTCTACAAAGCGTACGATGTGGCGCGACTGACAACCGAGATGTATTTGTCGGACATGCTCCCGGCGATGAAGCCGTCGGATGCGTTCGCCAAGATGGCGCACCGCGAAATCGACCGGGTACCGATCGATGAACTCGAAGGGCGCATCACGTCGATCCTGTTGACACCCTACCCGCCCGGCATTCCACTGCTGATACCGGGCGAGCGCTTCAACAAGATCATCGTCGATTACCTGCGCTTCGCGCGCGACTTCAACGAGCGCTTCCCCGGCTTCGAGACCGATGTGCATGGACTGGTGAAGAGGGAAGTCGACGGCAAGCGTGGCTATTTCGTCGATTGCGTGAAGCAGTAAGCAGTCGGTAGGCGGTAGGCGGTTGGCAGTAGCCGGCGTCAACCAGCAAAAAAGCGCCGGGCCAGAATGTTTTCTGGCCCGGCGCTTTTTTACGTACTTTTTTTACGCTCGACTGCAAGCTGGTGCAGCGAACGTATTACTGCACCAGTTACAGCAGCAAGAACATCGTTGCCGCGACTGCCGTCGGCGGCAAGGCGCCCAGCAGCAAGCCAAGCATGCCTACCGATTCGCCATTGAAACCGCGCCGCAGCAGCGCCACGCCGGCCGGATTGGGTGCGTTGGCGATCACGGTCAAACCACCACCGGCCACAGCGCCTGCCATCAGCATGTACTTGGCCTGATCCGACATGCCGACGATCAGCGAACCAAGGTAGGTAAGCGCCGCATTGTCGGTGATTGCCGTCAAACCCAGCGCGCCGAAGAACAAGGCAGTCGGTGCCAGCGATGACACGATCGGCTGTAACCACCATTGCTGCATGCCGCCCAGTACCACCAGGCCGGCCAGGAAGAAGCCGACCAGCATGGCTTCCTTCAGGATCAAGGGATTCTGGTAACGCTCGTACGCCTGCACATAGCCGAGGAAGAACAGGAACAATCCCAGGAACAGCACCGGATGGTGCGCCAGCATGACGACGCCGGCCAGAAATGCCAGATGAATCAGGCTGACAAACCAGGGCACGGCAACAACGTCTTTTTTAGGCGCGGCCGGATCGGCCGATTTCAAATGCGAGCGCAACATGAAGATCATCACGGTCGCGTTGATGATGACGGCAATCGTGGCTTTCCAGCCAAAGGTGCTGGCCATGAACGCCGTATCCCAGCCCCACGTTGCAGCCACCATCAGCACTGGCGGCGCCGCGTACGACGTCAGCGTGCCGCCGATCGATACGTTGACGAACAACACGCCCAGCGCGGCATATTTCAGCCATTCCGGTATCCCTTGCCTGAAAATTTGCGGCGCCAGCATCAGCGCGGCCAGCGTCATTGCGGCCGGTTCGGTGATCAGGGAACCCAGCACCGGCACTACGGCCAGACCGAACCAGGCCAGCGCCAGCGGCGTGCGCACCGGCAAGATGCGCGCCAGACTGGCCAATATGCCCATCACCGCTTCCAGCACCGGGCGCGATGCGGCGACGACCATCACCACAAACACGAACAACGGCTCAGTGTAATGGCGCGACTCGGCATATTCGATGGCTTGCGTGCTGCCGCCCACCAGCGCCATCATGACGATCAGGACAAACGCCCAGAAGCCGAACACGACCTCGACTTCACCCAGCAAATGCAATAATCCGGCATGCTTGGGATGCTTGTGTGCCAGCGTTTCGAAGTATTTTGCGGTAAAGGTGTGCACCAGTGCGATGGCAAAAATTGTCGCGCCTATGATCTGCATGGTCGTTGATTCCATGAGTGTTCCTTACGTTGATGTGTTTCGGAGATCCTCAAATCGACGCAGACGAAGCCGGCATCGATGCATTTTATTGTCAATTTTTCAATATATTTTCGAAAAGTTTCCTGTCATCATTATAACTGGCGAAAGCTTCGATACGCGTAAATTCAGGCCGCTGATGCAGAGCGTGCATGAAGCAGCGCTTAAGCAGTGCCTCAGCAGTGCCTCAGCAGTGCCTCAGCAGCGCCTAAGCAGCGCCTAAGCAGCCTGCAGCAGGTCTGCGTTTAGGCCGCGCCAACTCGCAGTACCAGTGCCCACATGGCGTGCGCGCTGCGCGATTACTTTCTGCTCAATGAGCGCCAGGCGCATCCGATCGCATCCAGTCTTGACAGGGTTATGCCCTCGGCAGCGTGACGCCGCTCTGGCCCTGGTATTTTCCATCGCGATCCTTGTACGATGTTTCGCACTCTTCATCGCTTTCTAAAAACAGCACCTGGGCGCAGCCTTCCCCGGCATAAATCTTGGCCGGCAACGGCGTCGTGTTGGAAAATTCCAGCGTCACGTAACCTTCCCATTCCGGTTCGAACGGCGTTACGTTGACGATGATGCCGCAGCGTGCATAGGTTGATTTTCCGAGGCAGATCGTGAGCACGCTGCGCGGAATGCGAAAATATTCGATGGTGCGCGCCAGCGCGAACGAATTGGGTGGAATGATGCACACGTCGCTCTTGACGTCGACAAACGAGTTCGAGTCGAAATTCTTCGGGTCGACGATGGTGCTGTTGATGTTGGTGAAAATCTTGAACTCGTCGGCGCAGCGAATATCGTAGCCGTAGGAAGATGTGCCGTAGGAAATTACCTTGCGGCCATCGACGACACGCACCTGACCAGGCTCGAACGGCGTGATCATCTGGTGTTCCTGCGCCATCTTGCGTATCCATTTATCGTTTTTAATCGTCATCGCAGAGGCTTTTCGTGATTGCAGCAGAGAATGGGGCAACGCCATCATGCGCGTGCCGGTGACCCTTGATTTTACGCGAAAAGACTGCCCGCCAACGAATTAGTGATGGCAGCGCATCATTGGATTGGCAGGCGCATCAGCACTTTGGGGCCAGCAGCGCTGCGATCATTTCGCGCGTCGCGCGTGCAGCCAGCGCAGGCGACTCCATCGGAAACAAATGGCCGCCCGGCAACTGGCGAAAGTGCGCCCCCACCAATTTGCGCGTCACGCCCAGACCTGCCTGGCGGCATTCGACCGAGTCCGTGCCACCGACAAAGCCGATCGGCACCGGATAGGCATTGGCCATTTTCCCCAGATTGTGCGGCAAGCTGCGATAGACGGCACTTTCGTTGTCGCGCGTGAAGCGCAATTGCACGCCCTCCGGATGCGGCGCCAGTCCGCTGTCGAGATAATCTTGCAAGACGCCCGGCGCCCATGCCGAAAAGACCTCCTTGGCCGCGTAATGTTGGTAGACGGTTTCCACATCCGGCCACAGATTGCGGCGGCGCGCTGCAAACCGGGCCGGCGTATGGCGCTCGACATAGGCGCTGTTTCTCAGCAGGCGCCAGAACAGTGCGCGCCAGCCGCCCAGCACGGGGGAATCGAGCAACACCACGCAGCGCACCAGATCGGGCCGCTGCTTGCCCGCCATCATGCTCAGCATGCCACCGAGCGAATGGCCGACCAGAATGACCGGTTCCGTGTAGCGCGCAGCGAGTTCGTCGATCAACTCATCCATCAATGCAGCCCAGCCATCTTGCACCGGATATTGCGGATTATGCGCATGCATGTCGAGCGCCTGTATCCGGTAATACTGGCTCAGCTGTTCGAAAAACTGCCGATAGGTTCCTGCGGGGAAGCTATTCGCATGGGAAAAATGCAGCAAAGGTTTTGTCATATTATTTGATGGGAGCGCCGCAGCGGCAAAGGTCAAGCCAAGGGTCAAGCATGTCTGCGCCATCAATCGTCAGCCATCAGATCGTCAGGCGCAGCGCAATACGCTAAGTTGCAAGATAACATCGGATTGTAATGGGATTACCCGTCATCCGTTTGGGTGGACGCCTTCTAATGTTGCCCAGGGGCTCAGCTGAACGCCGAATCAATGCCATTTTCAGCGCCCGTACCAGTAGCGGGCATGGTCCTGACGGTATTCGGTGACGGTCAAAGTTGGTCCGAATTGCAGCCCGATCGCGCCCGATATATCGGTGCGCAAGCGTCGTATGCCCAGGTCACCGTAGCGCTCGAACACCTCGGTTTTCGGGTGGCGGTAGCGGTTGCGATGGCCGACCTGAAACAGCGCAAGTTCGGGTTGCACCGCCAGCAGGAAGGCCGGGGTCGACGACGTGCCGCTGCCATGATGCGGCGCCAGCAAAACATCGGAACGCAATTGATTGGCAACGGCAGCAACGGAACCTGAAGCCCCGGCAGCGGAGGCAGCGGAGACAGCGGCATTCGACTGGCGACGCGCGTGGTCCAGCAACTGGGCTTCCTGGGCCGCTTCGATATCGCCCGCCAGCAAAATCGACTTGCCGCTGGCCGTGATTTTGAGCACGCAACTGCGTGCGTTCGGGCTCAAGCCAGGGTCCTCGTAGCTGGGGGCCGTCGGATGCAGCATGTCAAAGCGCACGCCATCCCAGCTCCAGCTCTGCCCCGCCTGACAATGTCGATGAAGCGGCGCGGCCTTGACGATCGCATGCGCGTCCGGCAGCGACGATGCAACCCAACCGACGCTGACGTTACTTTGTACCGCCAGCGCGCCGCCCGCATGATCGCTGTCGCTATGGGTAACGATAATGGCGTCCAGCGCCGCGATGCCACGCGCCTTCAGGTAGGGGTTGATGACGCGGCTGCCGCCGTTCGAGTCCAGCCAATAGGAAGGCCCGGTGTCATACAGCAAACGGTGGCTGCTGGTCTCGATCAGCAACGCCATGCCCTGGCCAACATCGAAGGCGGTGACCCACATCTGCGCATCAGGCGGGCGGGTCGGCAACGCGCTCAGCAACGGAATCCATGCCACCAGACCCAGCGAGCGATGCGGCCAGCCGCGCGGCGCCAGCATCCACAAAGTGCCCGCCAGCGCCCAGCAAAAGATCCACCATGACGGTAGCGGCGCGCTCCATAGCGCCAGCGGGAGTGCTGCGAGCGAGTGCAAAAGCTGCGCCAGCAGAGCAATGAGCGCGTGCGCCAGCACCAGAAGCGGCGTCGATAGCGGCGCCGGCAACAGGCTGCCCAGCAGCGCCAGCGGCGTCACTACCAGACTGATCAGCGGAATCGCCAGCGCGTTGGCGAGCGGACTGACCAGCGACACTTGCGCAAACAGCAGCATCGTCAATGGCACCAGACCCAGCGTCACCACATACTGCGTATGCGCACCCGCCATCAGCGTCGACCGCAGGCGCTGATGCAAAGGCAGCGGATCAGGCTGAACCGGCGCAACTTCTGCAGCGAGGCCCGCTGCACTGACGCCCATTGGTGCCGAAGCAGGGTTGGCAGCGCGGGCGGCAATCCGCCCCACGCTGGCGTACAGGATCAACGCGACGGCACCGAACGAAAGCCAGAACCCGGGCCACAACACGGCCCACGGATCGAGCAGCACGACCACCCCTAGTGCGGCGCACAACACATGCGATACGCTGGCGATGCGCCCCAGCCACAGCGCGCTGGCGACGACAATCAACATGTACAAGGTGCGCTGGGCCGGCACCCCGAAGCCGGCCAGCAGCACGTACAACAAAGCGGTACCGACGCCGCACAGCGCCGCCACTTTCTGGGCAGGCAAGATCAACGGCAACTGCCAATGGGTGAAAAATGAATACCGCCACAATTTTGACGCCAGCAGCGCAAACAGCGCGGCAATCATCGTGATGTGCAAACCCGAAATCGAAATCAGGTGACCAATCCCGGTGCGGTTGAACACGTCCCAGTCCGATGCGACGATCGCGCGCTGGTCGCCCACCACCAGCGCCACGATCACGCCCGCATACTGGCGGCCATCGAGGTTGCGCAAGATGCGCGCGCGCAGCACGGCGCGGCTGCGCTCGACCAGGTTGCCAATGCCAGGAACGAAGGCATCGAGCCGGCGATTGCGCTGCAAATTGCCCAGCAACTGCTGCTGCGGCCCGGTTGCCGAACCTGGGTTCTGATCGGCACGCACATAGCCCGTCGCACGCAAACCCTGCCCCAGCAGCCAGACTTCATAGTCGAAACCATCCGGATTCGCATTCCCGTGCGGGCGCTGCAAGCGCACGGCCAGTTGCCAGCGCTCGCCTGGCTGCACGTCGCCGATGGGCGTGCCAAGCTGTTTCTGTGGCACGGCGCCAGCCGACGCCGCGCTGGCGCGGTTGGCGCGGTTGGCGCGGTAATTGCCAGCGGCGTACCAGGCCAGCGCCAGCCGCGGCGGGATCGTGATTTTGCCAGCCGTGATGTCGCCAGCCTTGTTATCGCCAGCGGTGACTTTTTCGACATCGAAGTTGAAACGCACGCCACCATCAAAACGATACGGCAAGCTGGCGATGGTGCCAGTCACGATCAGGTCGCGCCCTTCGTCGGCCGGCGCCAGCACTGGCGCCAGTGCGGCCTGCGCCAGCCATGCAGCCCAGAAAAAACCAAGCGCGGCGCCGCACAGCAGCGTCAAGACCATGCGCGCGATGTGAGCTGCGCGCGTATCCCGCAGGCCTGCGGCGATTGCAAGAAAGACGGCCCCGGCAATGGCGCTGCCCAGCAACGCCATTGCCGGATGCGCAGGCAGCGCGGCGCGCGTCTGCAAGAGGGCAGCGCCAGCAACAAAGCCGAGGATAGCAGTACGCATGATGTCAGGCCATGACGACGAACCACAAAGGAGCGCCAGCAGCAGCGCTGAGAAAACCTTCGCTACAGATGCAGATGCAGATGCAAATTCAGATCAGGCTGCCAGCACCGGCAGCGTCATTTCCACCCGCGGCAATATGCTG
>JBLHNV010000120.1:0-8045 GCA_047623125.1 Janthinobacterium sp.
GACTACAACCTGTCACTGAACCGCAGCAGCGGCGACGATATCAGCAGCGGTGCGCTGCTCGAAGCGGTCGCTTTCGGCGACTTCGGCAATCTTGTTACGTCGGCGCGGGTCGTCAGCGTCGCGACCGGGCGCCGCGCCGAGCGACTCGACACCTACTGGCGCTACGATATCCCGGGCCGGATGGAAACCCTGGTCCTGGGGGATGCGGTCGGGGTCGGCGGCGGCTGGAGCCGCCCGGTGCGCTATGGCGGCCTGCGCTGGGGCCGCGACTTCTCGATGCGACCCGGCTTCGTCACACTGCCGCAGCTGACGCTGGCCGGTTCGGCTGCGCTGCCCTCGACGGTCGACGTGCTGGTCAACAATGTGCGCCGCCTGAGCCAAAAGGTGCAGCCGGGACCGTTCGACCTGAGCAACGTACCCATCGTTACCGGCGCCGGCGAAGTCAACCTGGTGGTACGCGACTTGCTGGGGCGCGAAACGCTGGTGCGCCAAAGCTATTACGCATCGCCGCGGCTGCTGGCGCCCGGATTGACCGATTTCTCATTCGAAGCCGGCCGGCTGCGTACCGGTTATGGCAGCAGCAGCGCCTATGGCGACCTGTTCGGCGCCGCAACATGGCGCCAGGGATTGACACCCAACCTGACCGGCGAAGCACGCATCGAGTGGCAAGGCCAGCGCCGCGCCACCGGCTTCGATCTGGCCGGCTTGCTGGGAAACTGGGGTGCGGCGCGCTTTGCGCTGGCCGCGTCAAGCAGTAACTTGCAAGGACGGCAGGAAAACGGCAGCGTGCTGAAAGCCGGCCTGGAGCGCAGCACGCCGCGCGGCGGCGGCACGCTGCAATATGAACGTGCCAGCGAGCACTTTGCTCCCTTCGGCGAGGCAACCAGCGCCATAGCCACAGCCCAGCGCACCAGAGAACGCTGGCTGGCCAGCCTGGGCGGCCCGCTGTGGGGCAAGACCAGTGGCGGCGCCAGCTACGTGCGCCAGAGTCGCTGGGATGGCGAGCGCCTGCAAATGCTGGGGCTGTCGCTGAGCCTGCCGACATGGCGGCAATCGAGCCTCAACCTGTCACTGAGCAAGCGCCTGGGCCGCGACAGCAGCTGGAGCGCCGCGATCTCGTTCAGCATGCCGTTCGATGGCAGCACGCGCACCTCCAGCCAGATCAATCGCGGCGCCAACGGACAGCTCAGCAGCACCATTTCCGCCGCCGGCAATGCACCGATCGGGCCGGGACTGGGCTGGCGGGTGCAGGCGGCAAGCGAGCCCAGCCAGCGCGCGCAAGCCGGTCTGCAATACAACACCAGCAGCGCCGAATGGACGCTCGATGCCGCCTCCGATGCACAAGGCGAGATCAGCGCCCGCGGCAGCGGACGCGGCACTGTCGGCTGGCTGGGCGGCATGGGTTTTGCATCGCGCCCGGTCGGACAAACCAGCATGGCGGTGGTCAGGGTCGATGGCGTCGAAGGCGTGCCCATCATGCGCAGCCATCAGGTAGCCGCGGTGACGAATGCGGATGGCCTCGCGTTCATCCCCGGCTTGCTGCCTTGGCAAAGCAACCGGATAGAGATCAGCATGCTGGACCTGCCGCTCAATGTGACGGTGGAAAATACCGCCATCGACGTAACGCCCTTCGCGCGCAGCGGCGTGCTGATCGACTTCGGCGCGCGCAAATCGCGCCAGGCGCTACTGGTGCTGCAACAGAGCGACGCAACGCCGGTGCCGATAGGGGCCAAAGTAAAACTGCTGCCGGCCGGGCCCGAATTCATCGTCGGGCGGCGCGGCGAAGCCTGGCTCACCGATCTGGCCGACGAACGCCAGCGGGTGCACATCAGTTGGAGCGGCGGCGGTTGCACGCTGGAATTGACCATTCCGGAGAGCATCGACGGCATGCCGGGCAACATCGGGCCATTGGCCTGCACTCAACCCTGAAAGTAAACATGACGACATCGCACAAGAAACACGCACGCCACTTGCTGGTACTCGCTCTGGCGCTATGGAGCACAAACGCACTGGCCGGCTTTTGCTCGGTCAGTTCGAGCGCAATGGTTTTCGGCGCCTATCAGCCGATCGCTTTTGCTGGCAAGCTGCAATCAAGCAACGCCAACAGCAACGCCACCATCTCGGTTTCCTGCAGCGGCATCTCCAGCGCAGCAAGCTACACGATCGGACTCGGTCCCAGCAGCCAGGGTCCGGGCAATGGCATCAGCACGCGCTACCTGAACAACACTGCCGGCGGCGCCCCGATGGCCTACAACATCTACACCGATCCCAATCGCATGACGGTGTGGGGCAACAATATGAATGTGCTGAACGGCGAGATCGCGTCCGGCAACAGCAACTTGTCGCACACCGTGTACGGCGTGATTCCCGCAGGCCAAAACACCTTAATGAAAGGCAATTATGTCGATACGCTGACCATCACGCTCACTTACGCACCTTGACAGCGACCAGCGAGCGACCAGCGAGCGACCATCCGCCCGGCCAGCGCTCAGTTGCGCTCTATTTTACTGGCACCGGCTGCGCCGTTTCCGACGTGTCCATGGTGCCCATCGACGGCAACACCTCGGCAGCACCGGGCAATACATCGACTGCGCCAGGCAGGACCGCCGGTGACGCCGCATGCACCGTCGGCGCCGTCACAGCCAGCCACCCCGTCACCGGCAACAGCGGCACCAGCAGCAATGCGACAATATTGATAATCTTGATCAAGGGATTGACGGCCGGGCCGGCCGTATCCTTGTACGGGTCGCCGACCGTATCGCCGGTCACGGCCGCCTTGTGCGCGTCGGAGCCCTTGCCACCGAAATGACCGTCTTCAATGTATTTCTTGGCATTGTCCCAGGCCCCGCCGCCGGTCGTCATCGAGATCGCGACAAACAGCCCAGTGACGATGGTGCCCATCAACAAGCCGCCGAGCGCCGCCGGCCCCAGCAACATGCCGACTGCGACCGGCACCACTACCGGCAATAGCGATGGAACGATCATTTCGCGGATCGCGGACGCAGTCAGCATGTCGACCGCTTTGTCATATTCGGGCTTGGCGGTGCCTTCCATGATGCCCTTGATATCGCGGAACTGGCGCCGCACCTCGACCACGACGGCGCCGGCCGCACGCCCCACCGCTTCCATTGCCATCGCACCAAACAGATAAGGGATCAGGCCGCCGATGAACAGGCCGACGATCACCATCGGGTTCGACAGATCAAAGCTGATACTGTGCCCCAGCGATGCGAGCGCGTGCGTGTAATCGGCGAACAGCACCAGCGCCGCCAGGCCGGCCGACCCGATCGCATATCCCTTGGTCACCGCCTTGGTCGTATTGCCGACCGCATCGAGCGGGTCGGTGATGGCGCGCACCGATTCGGGCATGCCGGACATTTCGGCGATGCCACCGGCGTTGTCGGTGATCGGCCCGTAAGCATCGAGCGCGACAATGATGCCAGCCATCGACAACATCGATGTCGCGGCAATGGCGATACCATACAGGCCACCCAATTGATAGGATGCGAGGATCGCGACGCACACCGCCAGCACCGGATACGCGGTCGACTTCATCGACACGCCCAGCCCGGCGATAATGTTGGTGCCATGGCCAGTGGTCGAAGCTGCGGCAATATGGCGCACCGGCTTGAAGTCGGTGCCGGTGTAATACTCGGTAATGTAGACCATCAGTGCGGTCAGCACGATGCCGACCACGGTGGCGCCCATCATGTTTGCGCGCATGACCGGATCACTCCAGATGTGCCACGTCACCAGCGCAAAACCCAGCAGCGACAAGCTGGCCGCCCACCACAAGCCGGTGTACAGCGCCGACATGATTTTCTTGCCCGGCTTGGCCTTGACCATCTGGCAACCGACAATCGACGCCAGAATCGATACCGCACCCAGCAACAGCGGGTACAGCATGGCCTGCGCGGTATCGGCGCCGGTCATCACCAGAGCGCCCAGCAGCATCGTGGCGATCAGCGTCACGACATACGTTTCAAACAAGTCCGCCGCCATGCCGGCGCAATCGCCGACATTGTCGCCGACATTGTCAGCAATCACGGCCGGATTGCGCGGATCGTCTTCCGGAATCCCTGCTTCGACCTTGCCCACCAGATCAGCGCCGACATCGGCCCCTTTGGTGAAAATGCCGCCACCCAGGCGCGCGAAGATCGAGATCAGGGATGCGCCGAAGGCCAGGCCGATCAGCGGCTTGATGGCATCGTGTGCGCTCATGCTGGAACCGGACGAGAACGCCATCAGCATCGCGTAAAACAGGGTCACGCCGAGCAAACCCAGCCCCACCACCAGCATGCCGGTGATCGCGCCCCCCCTGAAAGCGACGTCCAGCGCGTCATTCATGCCTTTCGTTGCCGCCTGTGCGGTGCGCACATTGGCCCGCACCGAGACATTCATGCCGATGAAACCGCAGCCGCCCGACAGCACTGATCCGATCAGAAAGCCGAGCGCCGTTTGCCATCCCAGCAGAAAGAAGATGGCCACTAGCAGCACCAGCCCGACCATGGCGATGGTCCGGTATTGACGCGCCAGATAAGCGCCCGCGCCTTGCTGGATGGCCAGCGCGATTTCCTGCATGCGGGCATTGCCGGGATCCTGACGCAAGATCCAGCTGCGCGACCAAAGACCATAAATGACTGCGATGATGCCGCAAGCGACTGCAAACCATAGATTAGCTGCCATATCCTCCCCTTTTATTGTGCGATCCAGCGCTACGACACTCAAAAACTGCCCGCGACAAATGCGTGCGCAGTCAAAAAATTGTGTGCTGCAAAACCATGTTGCACCCACCGGCACCGGCAGCAAGCGGTGCCGGTGTTGCCGGTAGCGCCCTGCCGGAACTGGCTGCGGGGGGGGAGAGAAAACTGTGGCAAAAAAAAGCGGACTCTAGGGTCCGCTCTGGTACGACTTAGTTTTCCAGTGCAGCGAATGCGCTGTCACGAATTTGTTCGACTTGGCCGACGCCGGGAATGCTGCGAAATTTCGGCGCTCCGGGCAGACCGGACTGGGCCCACTCGTTGTAATAACCGAGCAACACCTTGGTTTGCGTGTGATAGACGGAGAGGCGTTTTTTGACGGTCTCGGCCGTATCATCGGCACGCTGAACCAGCGCTTCGCCGCTGATGTCGTCGATACCTTCGACTTTGGGCGGATTGAATTTGATGTGATAGACGCGGCCCGAGCCAGGGTGGCTGCGGCGACCATCCATGCGCTCGACGATGACCTCGTCTGGCACGTCGATTTCGAGTACGTAATCGACATTGATGCCGGCATCTTTCATTGCGTCAGCCTGGGCGATGGTGCGCGGGAAGCCGTCGAACAGATAGCCATTGGCGCAATCGTCCTGCTTGAGCCGGTCGATAACCAGACCGATCATGATGTCGTCCGACACCAATCCGCCTGCATCCATCACTTTTTTGGCAGCCATGCCCATGTCAGTGCCTGCCTTGATCGCCGCGCGCAACATGTCGCCGGTCGAAATTTGCGGAATATTGTATTTTTCTTTGATGAAATTAGCCTGAGTACCCTTACCGGCACCTGGAGCTCCTAAGAGAATGAGTCGCATGAATTTCCTAAAACGAATTGTAAAATGGTTATGTACAGCAATGTGTATGGCGCCGACTATATTGCTACGGAACTTACCACAAAAGTCTCCATCAATGCCACTTTGTTAATCAGGTGGCTCACTGCAATTGATTGGACGCAACTTCACTGTGGCATGAAGTAACAAAAATCATGCACCTTCTTGTATTTATCGACAGATCAACGGCGAAAATGCAATCGCACCCGCGCCAGATCGTCAGGCGTATCGACGCCGGCGGCCGGCTGTGTGTCGGTCACATGCACTGCGATCGGATAGCCATGCCACAGCACACGCAATTGCTCCAGCGCCTCGATCGCTTCCAGCGGCGACACTGCCAGACCCGGATACGCTTGCAAGAACGCATTGCTGTACGCGTACAGCCCGATATGGCGCAGCGCCACATAATCGGACGGCAACGTCGCAGTGGAAGCAGCGAACCCGTCGCGGTGCCATGGAATCGTCGCACGCGAAAAGTACAGCGCGCGCCCGGCCTGGTCCAGCACCACCTTGACCACATTCGCATTGAATGCATCGGCCGCATCATGCAGCCGATGGGCGCAGGTAGCCATCGGCACCGTGGCGCAAATGAGCGCGGCGGTGGCGGCCAGCAATGCCGGGTCGATCAACGGTTCGTCACCTTGCAAATTGACCACCACGGCGTCAAGCGGGAGTTGCAGCGTGCGCGCCACTTCGGCGATGCGGTCAGTGCCCGACGGATGGTCACTGCGCGTCAAACAAACTTCGACGCCATGCGCTTCGCAAGCAGCTTCGATCGCCGCATGGTCAGTGGCGACGATGATGCGCGCCGCGCCCGACAACGCTGCGCGCTCGGCCACGCGCACCACCATCGGCTTGCCGCCCAGATCGGCCAGCGGCTTGTTTGGCAAACGGGTCGATGCCAGGCGCGCCGGAATGATGACGATAAAAGACATCGTTATTTCAGCACCGCTGGCAAGGTGCGCGCCTGATCGGCCCACATGATCGGAATGCCGTCGCGAATCGGATAGGCCAACCGGTCCGGACGGCAGATCAGTTCCTGCGCCTTTTTGTCGAATTCGAGCGGCCCCTTGCATACAGGGCAAACCAGGATATCAAGCAGTCGAGCATCCACGACATTTCTCCACAATATGTTGGGCCAGCGCGGCATCGATGCGCGCGCTGACCGGAACGACCCACAGTCTCGGGTCATCTTTGAGTTCTTCAATTTGCCTGCATTTTACTGCATCCTTCTCCGTGATCAGGATGACGTCGGCATCAATGGCGGCAAACGGGCGATCGAGGAATGCATGATGATCGGGCAACGGCAATTCGGCAAACTGCAAACCTTGCGCTTTCAGCAGCGCAAAAAACCGGCCGGGATTGCCGATACCGGCTGCGGCCACGATGCGCTGGCTTGATTGCGCCAGCAGCGGCAAGCCGATAAGTTCGCTGCGATCCGACAACCGTTCGGCGAATTCGCCGACCAGTTGCATCTGGATCACGGCAGAATCCGGGTCAGGGCCGGCAACGCGAGCAACCAATCCGGGCGTCAGTTGCGGCGCATTGAGCACCGTGAAATCGCGTCGCCGGTTGCCCGCTTCGCGCAAAGGACCAGCCGGCAACAACCAGCCATTACCCGTTGCACGCGCGTCGAACAACACGATTTCGATATCGCGCTGTAATGCGTAATGTTGCAAGCCGTCGTCAGAAATGACGATGTCAATTTCCGGATGCTGCTCCAGCAATGCCTTGCCCGCCGCAACGCGATCGCGTCCGACCATCACCGGACATCGGCTGCGCTGCGCGATCAGCAACGGCTCATCGCCAACCTGCTGCGCGGTCGATGTCGGCATCACCAGGCGTGGCCCATGATCGGCGTGGCCCGTATCTGCGCTGCCGTGCCCGCGCGAGATCACGCCAGGGTGGAAACCCGCTTGCTGCAATGCGGCCACCAGCCAGATCGTCAGCGGGGTCTTGCCAGTGCCGCCGATGAAGATATTGCCCACTACAATGACCGGCACGCCAAGTCGCGTCGAATGCAGCCAGCCGCGTCGGTACAGCAAGCGCCGCACGCCTGACAGAGCGCGAAAAACGATCGACAGCGGCCACAACGCACAAGCGAGCGGGCCGCGCCGCGACCAGGCGCGCGTCAGCAGCGCCTCCAGTTGACCCGATGGCGCCGCAGATGGCTGAGATGACGCAGACAGAGGGGGCATGGGCGGCATGGGCTAAGCGGCGTGCGCGCGCGCGCGCGCTGCGGTGGCGGGTAAGTTGATGATCGGGTTCAATCGCTGTCTTTTCACTGGCTGTCTTTTCAATGGCTACTTGACGCTGCCGGTCTGGGCCGCAAAAGTGAGTTTTTCGTAACCCGCCAGGCGGGCCGCTTCCATCACGTTGATGACCATCTGGTGCATCGCAAACTGGTCTGCATTAATCATCACCATCGGTGCAACACCCGGCCCGCCCTGACCACCGCGGC
>JBLHNV010000121.1:0-7983 GCA_047623125.1 Janthinobacterium sp.
GATCACCGGCACGCGCGAATTGGCGGCAAAGCGTTCGATGACTTCCTGGCCGAAGGTGCGCACCATGATGATGTCGCACATACGTGACATCACCTGGCCAGCGTCTTCGACCGGTTCGCCGCGCCCAAGCTGGCTGTCGCGCGTGTTCAGGTAAATCGCGGCGCCGCCCAACTGGTGCATGCCGGCTTCGAATGACAAACGGGTGCGGGTCGAGCTTTTTTCAAACACCATCACCAGTGTGCGGTCGATCAGCGGGTGATAAATTTCATAGTTCTTGAACTTGCGTTTGATCAAGTGCGCGCGCGCGATCACGTAATCGTATTCGGCCAACGTGAAGTCGGAAAATTGCAGATAGTGCTTGATGGTTTTTTGATTGGACATGGCCACAAGGTAGTGAAAGCGACGGTTGCCGGCGGCACCATCGTCAGCCCGGGGCTTTTCAAGAAATAATTCAAGCATGCTTGCGCGTAACAGCGAACAGGGCAGTGATTGAAACGGCGAGTAAAGCACTGCATGAAGCAATCAACGAACAATGCCGTCCAATGCCACATAATGCTGTCCCGCCATCGGCTGCAAAACCGTGCTTATCATTTCTTGATCAGCCTAAAGCCCGTCAATTATAAGGGTTTTACTTTTGGATGGGAAAACGTGCTTGACTGGCCGGTGATTTTTTTATCCGCGCACTGCGCTGCGGCAAGGGGCGTGCGGCGTGCGGCGTGCCTGGGCGCCGTCAATAAATGTTGGCCGGGCGCGCCGGGTCGTGTTGCGGCGCGCTCAATGGCAGATCGAGCCTGAAGCTGGTGCCTTCGGCGCTGCTGACAACGCTGATCTGGCCTCCCAGCAGCGCGGTGATGATGTTATAGCTGATCGACAAGCCCAGTCCGCTGCCGCCCTGGCCCATCTTGGTTGTGAAAAACGGGTCGAAAATGCGCTTGATATGATCGCGCTCGATGCCGCTGCCATTGTCGCCAAACTCGATATGCACGCGAGCGTCCTGGGTCCGGGTTGCGCTCAGCCACATCTTGCCGTCGGCGCGCCCCTCGAACGCGTGTAGCAGCGCATTGTTGATGAAGTTCGTGATGACCTGGCCAAATGGACCCGGATAGCTATCCATGATGATTCCCGCTGCGATCGTCGTTTCGAGTTTGTGGCTGCTCGCGTGCACGCGGTTCATCATCGTGGCGATGATTTCGTGCGCCACCTGTTGCAGGTCGAACACGCGGCGCTGTTCGGTGGTGCGGTCCAGCGCCACTTGCTTGAAGCTGTTGACCAGATCGGCGGCGCTGGTCAAGCCGCGCATCACCAGTTCCGACGCGGTGCGTCCATCGGCAATGAATGCCGTGAGGTCGGTGCGGCGCAAGCCGGGTCCGTTCAGCTTCGCTTCCAGTTCCTCTGTTTTCTGTTGCATCGCGCCGGCGATCAACAAGCTGTTGCCAATCGGGGTATTCAATTCGTGTGCGATGCCGGCCATCAGCGCGCCCAGCGCGGCCAGTTTTTCATGCGACACCAGTTGTGCCTGCGCATCTTGCAATTGGCGATAGGCGCAGGCATTGTCGAGCGCGATCGCACCATACGCGCACAGCGTGCGAAAAATCAGGCGCTCGTGCTCGCCATAAGCCTGGGCGTGCCGAGCCTGCACCGTCATCACGCCCAGTGTGCGTTCTCCGACCACCAGTGGCACGTACAGAGCGCTCAAGTTGGGCGTTCTACCTGTCGCATCAGCGTCTTCAAGCCCCTGTTTTTTTTCGGCCTCGCGCTTTGGCCTGCTACCGTGCTCATGCTCGCAATCGTGCTCGTGCTCGTGCGCATGATCGGCGCCGTGCTCGACATAGACTTCGCGCCGCTCGAGCAGGCAGCGCACCGGATCGGCATGCAGTCGCGACAGCGGGATGGCCGCTTGCCGCTGGCGGTCATCATTGCCATGGACGCGATTGAGCATGCTGCCGCTCAATTCCCGCATGTCGCCATACGCCCGCTCGAGCGTGCGGCCGGCCGAGTCGGTCAGGTAGATCGCGAAAGTACTGGCCGACAGCAGCGCGTGGACATGCCGGTCCAGCGCCTGAAACACGGCGCTGGCGTCGAGGTGAGTCGTGATGTCCGGTCCGATCGCAGACAGGCGCTCCAGCGTGGCGCTGGTGCGCTGCAGCACTTCGGCGCGGCGCGCCTCGGACGCGGCCAGTTCCCGGTGATGGCTACCTTCGGCGCGCGCATGCTCGGTCTGATGGTGTACCTGCAGCGCGATCGCGCGATTGGTGGCATCCTGGCTGTGACTCTGGCTGCGCGCGGCACTGGCCGCAAGCGCGACTTCGTACGCTTGTGCATAGTTGCCCTGACGCGCATGCTCGTGCGCCAGGTCATCGAGCAAGTCGCCCGGCAGCGGAAAGTCGGCGATCGTGGCCGCTAAGGCCAGCGCTTGTTCAAGGTAGTGCAGCGTCGCGCTGGTGCTTGCCATGGGTTCCGGTGGCGGCAGGCTGTGGCAGGCGTGGATGTTCGCCAGCACGCGCAGCGCGGCAATCTGGTTGTACGCATGGCCTTGCTGGGCAGCCAGTTCGACCGCTTCCAGGGCCGCCTGCAATGCCGGTGCGGGGCGGTTCAGACGCGACAGCGCATGGGCCTGGCCGCGCCGTGCGGTACTGTGAAAATCGGCTTGATTGAGGGCGCTGGCGCGCTCGATCAAATGCACGAAGGCGTCCAGCGCGGCTGCATAGTCACCCTTGTCCAGCGCCAGATCGCCCAGGAATTGCAGCGCAATCGCATAACTGCGCGCGCCCGCCAGCGGCGCCATGATCAGCAGCGCTTCCTGCAGCATTTCTTCGGCGGCATCGAGTCGTCCCAGGCGCCGCATCGTGTCGGCAGTATGCATCAGGCATGCGCCTATGCTGCGCGGCCAGCCCGTCGGGCGGGCCAGGTCGAGCGCACATTGCATCCATTCGAGGGCAGAATGATGGTCGTTGAGCTTGGTAAAATCTCCTCCCAGGTTGATGGCCGCCGTGATCGCGACGCGCAACTGGCCCGTTTCCAGTGCCGCTTCGTAGCAATGGATGAAACAGGCTGCGGCGGCGCCAAAGTTGCTCGATGCACTGGCGGCAAGGCCAAGAAAGTCGTTGACCCAGGCCGCTGCGGCGGGCGCCATCTGCTGGATGTCGAAATGGTTGCCCCAGCGCGTTGTCGCATCATGCCAATCGTGCCGCACGGCCCAGCGCGCCAGCGCAGCTTCGGCCACGCTGACGCGCACATCATCGTTGGCGCTGCGGGCGTTATCGGCCGCCAGCGCGAGTTCGGCGTCGCAGCGTGTATGGTCGCCATGGTCGACCGCGATCCAGGCTTGCAGCCAGTGCGCGTCGGCGCAAGCGGTATGGTCGCCTAGCGGGCACGATAGCCTGAAGGCTTCCTGCGCCAGCGTTGCTGCAGCATCGAGTTCGCCGCACAGCCAGCGGATTTCAGCCTGTATCAAGCGCAGCCTGGCCTCGATGCGCTGGCATTCTGGCGCTGCCAGTTTGGCGCACTCGAGCAGGGCCAGCGCTTCTATCGCTAGCGTTGCGGCGCGGGCGCTGTCGCGCTGGCGCAAGTGCCAAGCCAGTTCCACCAGCAGTGGCAACCGCGCTGCGCCGCGCAGTGGTAGCAGCGCCGGCTCCAGTTGCTCTACGTCGACGTCGAGTGCGAACATCTGCATGGCGCTATCCCAAGATGCGGCGCCAATCATGTCTGACGCTCGTGGCTTTTAAGTTGCTGGCTTTAATACAGTGTTTGTGCCGATTCGTGCAACAACTGGCCATACAGCGTGTGACGCATGCGCGTGATTTTGCCATCGGCGACCGCCGCCAGCACTGCGCACGATGGCTCGATCAGGTGGCGGCAATTGTAGAACTTGCAGCCGCCGAGGTACGGTTCGAACTCGCGGAAAGCGCGCTCCAGCATGCCTTCGGTCAAGTGGTACAGACCGAATTCCTGAAAGCCTGGCGAATCGATGATCGTCGCTTGTTGTTCTGTTTCCGGATGGGCGTGATTGGCCAGGCTGTAGAGGCGGGTGAAGGTCGTCGTATGCTTGCCGGTGTCGAGCGCGGCCGATATTTCGCGCACGGCGATATCGGCGTCCGGCACCAGCAGGTTGATCAGCGACGATTTCCCCATGCCGGACTGGCCGATCAGGATCGACGATTGTCCGGTCAGCAACGGCATCAGCGTCGCGATCGCATGTGCGGGATCGGCGCGCGCCGATACTTCGTGGATAGGGTAGCCCAGCGCGGCATATTGTTGCAAGCGCTCGCGCGTTCTGGGCAGCGCCTGCACCACGTCAGTCTTGTTGAGGATGATGTGGGCGGCGATGCCGGCCGCGTCGGCCGCGACCAGGGAACGCGAAATCAGGTCGTCGGCAAAGCCGGGTTCGGTCGCGACGACGATGAACAATTGCGTCAGATTGGCTGCCAGCAGCTTCGATTTGTACTGGTCGGAGCGGTACAGCAGCGTCTTGCGCTCGCCGATCGCATCGATCACGGCCTGGTTCGGCGATGTCAATGTCAGCTGCACATGGTCGCCGACGGCGACATTGGTTTTCTTGCCACGCGTGACACATTGCAGCTTGAGCCCGTTCGCGTCAGCCAGATAATGGCGACCGTGCGCTGCGATGATGATGCCGGAGAGGCCGCTGGCCTCGCCGCCGCTGGCGCCGCTCTTGCCACCGTTCTTGCCACCGCTCTTGGCGCCGCCATTCTTTGCGCTCATGCTGGGCCCGTCATGTTTTGCTGGAGCATGCTCTGTTCAATGTCATCGGCCCTGGCTGCGCAAATGAAGTCGTTTTCCGACAAGCCGCCCCGGCCCTGATCGACCGAGTGCGTATCGTAGCGGACTGTGCATTTGTTGTAGGTGACGGTCAGCTCCGGATGATGGTCTTGCTGGTGGATCATCGCGGCGAGCGCATCGACGAAAGCCATCGTATGGTGATAATTCTTGAATGCGAAAGTGCGGCACAGCTTGCCATGCTCGACAGCCCAGAGCGGCACCTGTTGTAGTAATTGCGCGGCGGCGCCTTCGCTCAGCGCATTCAGGCGCTCACTGCAATGTTGTTCCAGCAGTGGGGCGCTCATGATGCAGCCCGGTTCAGATGGCCGATCCGCACGCCTGCCGGCGGATGCGAATCATAAAAGGCCGAATGCAGCGGGTCCGGCGTCAGCGTCGAGGCATTGTCTTCATACATTTTGACCAGCGCCGACACCAGGTCGCGCGCATCGGTATGGGTGGCGGCAAACGCATCGGCTTCGAATTCATGTTTGCGCGAACTGAGTGAGGCCAGCGGCCCCAGCAAAAAGGTAAAGACTGGCAGCACCAGCATGAACAGAATCAGCGCCATCGCGTCGTTGCTCATGCCGGCCAGCAGCAGCGGGTCGACGCCCAATCCGGTATAAAACCAGAGCTGGTTCTTCAGGTAGCCCAGCAGCGCCAGGAACGCGAGCGAAATGGCGAACAGCATGACGATGCGCTTGACGATGTGCTTGAGCTTGAAGTGGCCCAGCTCATGGGCCAGCACCGCTTCGATTTCCTGCGGCGCCAGGCGCGCCAGCAGCGTATCGAAGAACACGATGCGCTTGTTGGCGCCGAAGCCTGAAAAATACGCATTGCCGTGCGCGCTGCGCTTCGAACCATCCATGACGAACAAGCCTTTCGAGGCAAAACCGACGCGCGCCATCAAGCCTTCGATGCGGGTCTTCAAGGCCTGATCGGCCAGCGGCGTGAATTTATTGAACAGCGGCGCGATCACGGTCGGAAACAGCACCATCATCAATAGCTGGAAGCCGCTCCACACCAGCCATGCATACAACCACCACAGGCTGCCGCTTTGCTCCATCAGCGTCAGCACGACCCAGGCCAAAGGCAAGCCGATGGCGGCACCGACCAGTACGCTCTTGGCCATGTCGGCCAGGAACAAGCCGTGGCGCATCTTGTTGAAGCCAAAGCGCTGTTCCAGCACAAACTGCTTGTAATAATCAAAAGGCAGGTCGATCACACTGGAGATCGCAGCGAACGCGACCAGCAGCGCAATCTGGTACAGCATACCGGGGCCACTTTGTTCGAAGATCGTCAGCGACAGCCATTGCAAACCACCCATCAGCGTGAAGCCGATCAGGACAGCATTGTTGAACACCAGTACCTGCAAACCCAGCTTGGTTTTGGCGATCGTATAATCGGCCGCTTTCTGGTGCGCCGCCAGCGGAATTTTTTCGGCGAATTCTGCCGGCACAGCGGCCCGGTGGTGCAGTACATGGCGGATGTGGCGCGACGCGAGCCAGAAGCGCAGGCTCAGCGTCACTGCGATGAGGGTGACAAACAAAATGGAAAATGCGAGAGAATACATGCGACGCCTGTGAGAAAATGGCCGATTGATCAGAAGATAGGGAGAATTATGTCACAAGCGACCGAATCAACCACGGCAGCAGCGCTGGCACGTCCAAATGAAATGAATCTGGTCTGGGTCGATATGGAAATGACTGGCCTGGAACCGGATACTGACCGCATCATCGAAGTAGCCGTCGTCGTCACAGATATGCATCTGAACATCCTGGCCGAAGGCCCGGTGTTCGTGATCCATCAGTCAGATGAAACGTTGGGCAAGATGGATGCGTGGAACAAGGGCACGCATGGTCGCTCGGGTTTGATTGATCGCGTCAAGGCATCGACGGTGACCGAAGCGGAAGCGGAAGCCCATCTGATCGCGTTCCTGAAGAAATATGTTCCATCTGGCAAGTCGCCGATGTGCGGCAACACGATAGGCCAGGATCGCCGCTTCATGGTGCGCGGCATGCCCAAGCTTGAGGCATTCTTTCATTACCGCAATGTCGACGTATCGACGCTGAAAGAATTGTGCAAGCGCTGGAAGCCGGCAATCGCGACCGGCTTCAAGAAGCATCAGAAGCACACGGCGCTGGCCGACATCCTTGAATCGGTCGAGGAATTGAAGTACTACCGCGAGCACTTCATCAAGCTCTAGAGTGACGCCAGTGTCACTGCGCCCCGGGGAAATTCCCGGGGTGCGTAAATTTACTCGGCGACCGGATCCGCGCCGCAGCACTTCTTGTATTTCTTGCCGCTACCGCAAGTACAGTCGTCGTTGCGGCCCAGTTTCGGCGTATCGCGTTTGACGGTCGTGACCGCCGATTTGCGCAGCGGCACGAAGAAGCGGTGGATGTCGGGCAAGTTCGATTCAATTTCGATCGCCAGTTTGTGGGCTTTTTGCGGGCTGTCCATCAGCGTCAGCTCATCTTCTTCGACTTCGTCGGCGCCCAGCAGGTAGATCGGGCGCATCAGCGGCGCGAAATTCGACTGGAAGATCGGGTCCCAGGCTTCGCTGCGCATTTCCAATCCTTCCCAGAAACCCCAGCACCACGCTTCGGCATCAATGAGCGTCTGGCCTTCGTGTTCATGTTCGCAAAACAGGGGTTCGAATTCTTTCGGCGCCACTTCGAGCGTGACCATGATTTCATTCATGAAACGTGAAATCAGTCCGATGATACGGTCCGATTCCTTGCTATTTTTGAATGCGGGACCGGTTTCGCTGCCCCAGATGTGCGGCAACCATTCGGCCAGCATGATGTCTTCCGGACCGATCGCAATCGCGCTCAGGAAGCCGTGCAGTGTATCCATCGTCATTGCGTCATCGGAGCAGCGCTCCGACAGCAAAAACTGGTCAAGTTCGTCGAATTCTTTTTCTGACAGGGGCTGGTCGAGTTGCATGGCGTGCTCTTTATTGGGGGGAGAATACAGTATACGCGTTGCCGCCGGCTTGCGCTCAGGAACTTGGTCGTACAATGGGCGCATGACTATCCCATACCAGCAGCAGTATCATGCCGACGCCGCCGATGATGACGCCGCCGATCCGGATCGGCAGCCCGATTGCGATCCCAATGGCGAGCCGGATCGTCAGCCCCTGATCCAGCAAAATGACGCTCAGGAGGGCAGGCCGGCGCATCCCTTTTCGACCTTGAGTCCGGA
>JBLHNV010000122.1:0-7979 GCA_047623125.1 Janthinobacterium sp.
ATCGCGTCGATGTCAACGCACATACCTGCCGCGAAGTCGCTGTCAAGCATCTGGTCAGGCCAGGCAGATTGACGGTGCGACTGGCGCCAGATGGAAGATCGAGGCAGTTTGCGCATCGATGAGCTGACACATCAAGGCGCTAGCCGAGAAAGCCGGCGCCGCCGATAACGCGCACGTTCATGCCGATGCTGCAGGCGATTGCGCAGCGGCCAGCCAGCTCAGGCCATCCTCGGTGCGCCCGCGCGGCCGGTATTCGCACCCGACCCAGCCGTCGTAACCCGACTCATCAAGCATGCGCAACAGATAGGGATAATTGACCTCGCCGTCATCAGGCTCGTTGCGCGCAGGTACGCTGGCGATCTGGATATGGCCGATGCCATCGAAATGCTTTTTGAAGGTCATTGCAAGGTCGCCCTCGACAATTTGCGCATGGTAGAAATCCATCTGCACCTTGACATTCGCTGCGCCGCTTTCCTCGCGCAGCGCATGGGCTTGCGCCTGCGTGACGAGGAAATAGCCGGGCATGTCGCGTCTGTTGATCGGCTCGATCAACAGCGTGATGCCGTGTGCGCCGAAGGCATGCGCAGCGTATTTCAGGTTATCCAGATAGATTGCGCGACGCAGCGCAAGCTCAGACGCATCGGCTGCGGCCGGCACCAGAGCGGCCATCATGTGAATCCGCTTGGTGCCCAGCACCAGCGCATACTCCAGGGCAAGGGCGACCCCGATGCGAAACTCTGGTTCGCGCCCTGGCAGCGAAGCAATGCCGCGCTCGCCGCCCGCCCAGTCGCCGGGAGGCAGGTTAAACAGCACGTTTTCCAGCTTGTTTTCGCTCAGCCAACCGGCAACTTCTTGCGCCGTGTGATCGTAAGGAAACAGAAATTCGACGGCCTTGAAACCGGCCGCGGCCGCGGCAGCGAAACGCTGCGGAAAAGCAACTTCGGTGAACATCATGCTCAGATTGGCGGCAAATTTTGGCATAGGTAGCGTTTCTATCTATTCAGATTGAAGGGGGGTGTTTCAGATCGGCGATCTGGCTCGCACCGAGCGGGCGGGCCGGCACGTCGCGCAGTATCAGGAACAATTTTACCGTTTCTCCCCGCCTTTGGGCGGCGTAAAACGCGGCCGCCAAAGTGGGATGGAAAAGTAATTGCAGGCATAAGGATGACTTTTTTGCTGCCCTGTTCCATGCGCAGGCGAGGCGCCAGAATCTGCACCGGGATCGCTGAACCAGAACGCCCTCAACGTCGTCACTGCAGCGGGGCGCGTGCGCGCGCCTGATCCAGTAGCAGGCGCAAGTCAATGCGCACGCGATCGGCCTGGAATGGCTTGCCGATGTACCCGGCGGCGCCGGATGCGACGGCTTGCTGCGCGGTGTGCAGTTCGTTGGCCGTGGAGATCAGCACAAAGGGGACGCTGCTCAGCCTGGCATCGCGTTTCACCCGCTGCAACAAATCCAACCCCGACAGGCGCGGCATGCGCACATCGCAAAACAGAATCGCCGGCAACAAGCCGCCCTCCAACTGTTGCCAGGCATCAAGACCGTCTTCGGCCTCGACGAAGTCAAACTGGCCGCAAGCGGCGATCAAATGCATCAGCATCATGCGCGAAAAAATATCGTCGTCGACGATCAACACCTTCATTGCGCTCTCCGATGAGGCGCTACTTGAGTGCAGGTGAACCTTGTGCCAAGGGAACTCATGAGCAAAAAAATTCTAGCACGTCCGCCTTGCGCGCTTGCGTGTCACGCTGGCCAAGCTGGATCAGTTCGCAGGTATAGCTCGATTCGAACAGCAAATACGAGGCCAGTGCAGCGCCGCGCGCCTCGGTCGCACCGATGCCCGACAACAACGAGTGTATCGGCAACGGCAAGCTGCCGATATGGCGGATGGCGATATCGTCGAGGCATTCGGACGGTGCGATCACCAGCAATTGGATCGGCTTGAGCTGAGTCTTGTGGCGCAGCTCCTCGGGCAGCATCGACAGCGTCAGATTGATGCGGTTCAAGCGCTCGATATCGACGGAGAGTCCGTCAAGAAAGATCGAGGACAAGGCGTGGCCGGCAATTTGCGCCAGGCTCGGATAATGTGTCAGGTCGGCGCCATCGCGCACCGGCTCGGTCAGGCGGCCGGCGCCGACCACCAGCACCTTGCTCGCGCCCAGATGGATGGCAGGCGAAATCGGCGCCAGTTGGCGCATCGAGCCGTCGCCGCAATATTCGCGCCGGCCATCGACGAACAATGGAACAGAGGGAAAAATGAACGGGATCGCAGACGACGCCAGCAAATGCTGGACGCCGATCTGGTCTTGCAGCGCGAGGCGCTGCATGCGCACCCAGGGTTCAATGGTGGCGAGGGTTTGATAAAACGTGATGTGCTGCTCGCCAGTGTATGACGACGCGGTGACGGCCAGCGCATGCAGCAGGCCCTCTTGCAGCACGGCATCAAGACGCGGCAAGTCCAGCATCCGGTGCAACAGACTCACCAGCGGCGTGTTGTCGAGCAAGGATCGTGGTGGCACCGCATGCCAGCGCCGCAACAGCCAGCCGAACGATAGCAACGATAGCCAGCGCGCACCGGAGCGAATCACCCCCAGCGAATCGGCACGGTAGACCTGGGCTACGGCGATATGCTGCCAGACGTCGAGTAGCTTTTGCACGCCTTCGCCGAAGTTGTCGGCGCGGCAAGCGAGCGCGGTGGCATTGATGGCACCGGCCGAGGTGCCACAAATGATGTCGAACGGATTGCGCGCGGGTGGCCAGCCCGCTTGCAGCAGGATGCTTGAAACCGCTTGCAAGACGCCAACCTGATAAGCGGCGCGAGCACCGCCGCCGGTCAGCACCAGTCCAGTTTTCGTGTCCATTCCCATGGTTTCAAGATTAGCAGTGTCCAGGCCAAAGCGCTTGTATTATTTCAACGCCACCTCGATCGTACATTGATCGTACATTAATCGCCGCGCACGCGGCCTTCGCGGCGTGGATCGGCACCGCCGAACCAGATCTTCTGACCATGGATCTCGACTTGCATGATGCCTTGCAAGCCGGAGTTTTGCGGCATCACGCTGACCTGATGGCCCTTCGCCTCGAGTGCCTCCACCAAGCCGGGTTGGACCCGCCCTGCTTCGAGTTCGGTCGGCCCGTTGCGGCTGCCGAAATTGGGCAAGCTAATCGCTTGCTGCACGTTCAAGCCCCAATCCATCGTCCCCACCAGCACCTTGGCGACGTAATTGATGATACTGGAACCACCCGGCGAACCGGTCGCCAGCACCAGATGCTTGCTGCCCTGCTCGAACACCAGCGTCGGCGCCATGCTGCTGCGCGGGCGCTTGCCAGCCTGGACCCGGTTCGCGATCAAGCCGTCGGCATCGCTGGACGCGAACGAAAAATCGGTCAGCTGATTGTTGAGCAAGAAACCGTCAACCATCTGACGCGCACCGAAGGCCGCTTCCACTGTCGTCGTCATCGACAAGCCGGCACCATACCCGTCGACCACGGCCAGGTGCGACGTCGAAGGTCGTTCGATCGCATTATCGGCGCCCCAGGCCACTGTCACGCCGGGTGGAATGCCGGCGCGCGCGCGCCCCATCGAACGGTCGGTGATCAGCGCGGCGCGCTGCGCCAGATAGCCCTTGTCGAGCAGCGACGCGACGCCATTGCCGGGCAACGCGACGAAGTCGGTATCGGCAACGTAGCGGTTGCGGTCGGCATAGGCGAGCCGGCCGGCTTCTGAAAACAGGTGGATTGCGCTGGCGCCAACGACACCATCCTGGGGAGCATGAGCGCGCAGGTCGGTCAACTCCAGCATGCCCAGCATTTGCGCGATCGCGATGCCGCCCGACGATGGCGGCGGCATGCCGCACACGGTCCAGCGCCGGTAGTCGCGACACACCGGCAGACGCAACTTGGCTTGGTAACCTGCGATGTCTTGCACGCTCAAGCGGCCCGGATTGGTCGGATGCAAACCCACCTTGCGCGCGATGTCGTGCGCGATGCGCCCCTTGTAAAAGGCATCGGCACCGCCGCCGGCAATCCTGCGCAGCGTGCTGGCGAGCGCCGGATTTTTCAGCAGATGGCCGACCGGCCAGGCATTCTGGTCGGCGTCGTAGAAATACGCGGCGGCGACCGGGTCAGCGCGCAGATGCGGATCCGACATCAATAACAGATGCAAGCGCGCACTGACCCGAAAACCGGCGTCAGCCAGTTTGATCGCCGGCGCGAACAGCGCTGCCCACGGCAGTTTGCCATGCTGCTGATGCGCCAGTTCCAGCATGCGCAACACGCCGGGCGCGCCGACCGAGCGCCCGCCGACGACGCCGGTCGCAAAAGAGACTGGCTTGCCATCGGCATCCTGAAACAGATGTTCATCGGCGGCACTCGGCGCGGTTTCGCGTCCGTCATAGGCTTGCACCTGTTTGCCGTCGAAATGCATCAAAAAAGCGCCGCCGCCAAGGCCCGACGATTGCGGCTCGACCAGGCCAAGCACCATTTGCATCGCGATCGCCGCGTCGATCGCCGCACCGCCCTGCCTGAGCATCCGGTAGCCAGCGTCGGTGGCGAGCGGATTGGCCGCCGCGGCCATGAATTTTTTCGCAGTTCCGACCGTCTTTTCCACATAGCCGGATGACTGCTCGGGCGCTTGCGACGGAACTTCATACGCCAGCGCGACATTGCCGGCGACTGCACACAGCAGCGTGCCAGCGAGCGCCAGCGATTTCAATACAAACATCGGAGCTCCCGCAAAAAATAGGCGAAAAAAAGCGCGCGATCCAGGACCGCGCGCCAGACATGCAGCATCCTACAATTAATTGCGGCCAACTGCATTAACATCATCATAACATTGCAACATCACAACATCATGGCAATATTACTGCTGCGTCACTTCGGCTGCATGCGGATCGCGCCGTCGAGGCGGATCGTTTCACCATTGAGCATCACGTTTTCGATGATCGCCTTGGCCAAATGCGCATACTCGTCCGGTTTGCCCAGACGCGGCGGGAACGGCACCATCTTGCCCAGCGCCTCTTGCACTTCGACTGGCATGCCAAGCAGCATCGGCGTCTCGAATATGCCGGGAGCGATCGTCATCACGCGGATGCCGCTACGCGACAGGTCGCGCGCCATCGGCAGCGTCAAGCCGACCACGGCCGCTTTCGACGATGCGTAAGCGGCCTGGCCGATCTGGCCGTCATAGGCTGCCACCGACGCGGTGTTGATGATGATGCCGCGCTCGCCTTGCTCGGTAGCGTCGGTCTTGCCCATCGCATCAGCGGCCAGACGCGCCATGTTGAAAGTGCCGACCAGGTTGATATTGACTGCGCGCTGAAATGCCTCCAGCGGATGCGGGCCATCCTTGCCGACCGTCTTGATCGCCGGCGCGACACCGGCACAATTAATCAAACCGCGCAGCGTGCCCATTGCTACCGCCGCAGCGACGACGGCGGCGCCATCGGCTTCCGACGTCACATCACACTTGATGAACTCGCCTTTCAGTTGCGCAGCCAAGGCCATGCCGGCCTCGACCTGCACGTCGGCCAGTACGACCTTGCCGCCAGCAGCGGCGATCATGCGCGCGCTGGCCGCGCCCAGGCCCGACGCACCGCCGGTGATGATGAAGACGTTATCTTGAATCTGCATGAATTACCTTTATCAGAAATGAATTGCACTACGCCATGACACCAGAAAACGCCAGAGAACACCAAAGAGGGCAAAGGAAAGCTAACGCTAACGTCAACCGCCATCGATTGTAGCGAACTTTTGACAACAAAAGAGAAATTGTTTGCAATACAAATATAACTTAAGCACAACAAAGTTTATATTAATACAATAAAAATGAATTATAAAACAATAAAGTTAAAAACAGATCAGCCCGACAAATAATATTGACTTGAAGTATAATTAGTTTACGTAAGGCAATATATATCTAAAGCAGTTTATGTTGGCTAAAGTAATATTGATATTACGAAGTAAAAAAAATACGCACCTACTTTGCATTAATTAAATTATTATTTAATTAATGCATTTTAAATATTATTAAGTTCATATATTCAATCAACAGGAACGCATAATGAACATGAAGCTCAATAAACTGGCACTGGCCATCGGCGCAATGACCATCGCAGGCGCCTCTTTTGCACAATCAACGGATAGCTCCACACTCGGGACCAGCGCAACGGTTGAGAATGCTTGCGCCATCGGTAGCGGCGCCGCCGCCGCCGGCACGCTGACCCTGGACGTCAATGCGGGCGCAGGTACGGTCAACGCAACCAACATCGATTTTGACTCGGGAACATCCATCAGTATCGCCTGCACCATCGGCGCAAGCGCTCAGATCACAGCCGGACTAGGTAACAATGCTGGCGTCGGCACAACCCGGAGCATGCTGTCGGGTACCGATACACTCGCCTATGAGTTATACGCGGATGCAGTTCGTGCTACCGTACTAAATGGCACGAACGGAATCGCTTATACAGGTACCGGCGCGACCACGACCAACACGGTAATTTATGGCCAAATCACTGGCACCCAATTGGCCGCCGCGCCAAAAGGGACCTACGCTGATACTGTTGCAATGACCATCACGTACACACCTTAATGAACATGCTGCCAGCCAGATCCATCCTGTTGGCAGCGCTCGGCTTGGCTGTCGCCGGCGCCATGGCGCCGGCGGCAGTGGCGGGAATTGCGATCTCGCCAGTGGTGATTGAAATGGCATCGCCACGCCAGGCCGTTGCCGTCAAGGTGACCAACAACGGCGATACCGCCATCACGCTGCAAAGCGACATCTTCACCTGGCGCCAGATCGATGGCGTCAACCACGACGAACCCACCAATGAATTGCTGGTGGTGCCGCCCATCGTCGAAGTGGCAGCCCGGGCCAGCCAGGTTTTCCGCATCATGCTGCGCGCTCCGACCCCATTGCCGCTGGAGCGCACCTACCATCTGTTACTTGAAGACATCACCAAAGCGCAGACTCAGGATGGTGCTTCACAATTGACATTCACGATGAATCATTTGCTGCCGATTCTGATTGCGCCCACCGGAAAAATCATTGCCGCAGCGCGCTGGAAACCTTGCGCAGCCATCAATTCAGCCCCGATTGCAGGCCAGGCCTGTGTACGCTTGCAAAACGCCGGCAACCGCCGCATCAAGGTGCAGGCGCTGACCCTGGCCGGCGCTGGCTGGCAGCAAACGCTGACGCTGCCTGCCGGCATCAACGTACTGGCCGGCGCAGAACGCGTGTGGCAGGTCCCATTGCTGGAAGGCCATACTGGCAACGTGCACGCAGTCCAGGTACGCACTGCCCACGACAAAACGCTGGAAGCTGCGACTGGCGGATTCTGACCGATGTCTTGTCCGCTACGGCCGGCCTTGCAGGCCGGCTTTTTTATTGCCGTGACCTGGGCCGCGGCCGACCAGCCGGCCAAGGCGGTTGCCAGCGCATTGGCCACGCCTGTTGCTGCGCCAAACATCAAAGCGCCAGCACCAGCAAAAAACGTCAGGAAACCGGCAGCGGCAAGGCGCAAAGCAATCGAAACACTGTTGCTCGACGTATCGATCAACGGTCAGCGACTGAATAACATCGTTTTCGCCGAACAACTGCCGGGCGGGCCGTTGTTGCTGCCGCTGGACGCCTGGAGTGCGGCGCGGCTGGCGCCGCTGGCGCAACCGGCCGCGCTGAGCGACGGCACGCCGGCGTATCCACTCGACGACGTCGCCGGCGCGACCTGGAACATCGATCGGCAGAAAATGAGCATTGACATCACTGCGCCGGCAGCCGCTTTCATGGCGGAGAACTTCGATGCCAAGACAGTGCTGAAGGCGGCGCCGGCGCGCACGCAACCGGGGCTGATGCTTGACTACAACCTGTCACTGAACCGCAGCAGCGGCGACGATATCAGCAGCGGTGCGCTGCTCGAAGCGGTCGCTTTCGGCGACTTCGGCAATCTTGTTACGTCGGCGCGGGTCGTCAGCGTCGCGACCT
>JBLHNV010000123.1:0-7939 GCA_047623125.1 Janthinobacterium sp.
CGATCGTCAGCGCTGCACTGGCAGTGTGCAGCGGGCTGGCCGTGATGCCGAGCATTTGCTGGCCGTAAAGCAGCACGCTGGCCAGGTCCGTCTGGGTGCGGGTCGCATCGAACTTGAAGAGTTCGCGCGCATCTTTGGTCGCAAGCATCTGTTGGGCTGCCGCCGACGACTTTTCGAGCGCCGCTTTGGTGATGCCAAAATTGAAGGCGATGATCTTTTCCGCACTGTTGAACGCCCCACTGGCGAAGGTATTGATGATCTTCAGCTGGGCTTCGAGCTGGGATTTGGTTGCTGCCGAAAATTGCTCTGGAACGGGAAACATGGTTTCTCCTTGTACGATTTAAAGGCTGGCGAAACATGCGGCGAAAGCGTGGTGCGCGCTCACCAGGATCAGGTTTGAACCTGGTCTTGAACCCGGTCTTGAGCCTCATCTTACGTTTCGACTTGCGCTATGTATTCAAGCCCGGTGCGGCTTTCGCAGTGTGTTTCAAGCGGTGTCACAGCTCAATCGAGGCTAATTATGATGCGCTGCAAAAGAATCAGTTTAGCGGCGAATTGCCTGCTTTGAAAGCAGTTTTTGCAGAGTATCATGTTGCAATACAACATGGCGCAACAATGGCGATCAAATGGCATCAGGATGTGCCGCAGCGCTTGCTGGCATCGATCCAGCGTTACCGGACGCAAAGAATGCAAGAGCCGGCAGGCACGCGCTTGCGCGATTTTTCGCTGCTTGAAATCGGGCCTTCGATCTACAATCAAGCCATCCTCGATGCGCAACAAGGGCTGCAGAAAAAAACGCCGCCATCGATGCGACCTGTCATGCCGCCGAATTTGGCGACGGGCAGAAACAGCGCATAGCCGCGTAAAAAAACAAGTTCGCCCACAATCACAACGCACTTTACCGCGGGAGCAGCAGATGGATCTGGTCATACGCAATGCCAGCCTGGCCGATGGACGCCAGCATATCGACATCGCGATCGAGGGCAGCCGCATCGCTGCCGTCGGCCCCGCGCTGCCACAAGTGGGTGTGCGAGAAATTGACGCCGGCGGTGATCTGGTCACGCCGCCGTTTGTCGATGCCCATTTCCATATGGATGCCACGCTCAGCTACGGCTTGCCGCGCGTAAACGAGTCGGGCACGCTGCTGGAAGGCATTGCCCTCTGGGGCGAACTGAAGCCGCATTTGACGCAAGACGCGTTGATAGCACGCGCGCTGGCGTATTGCGACTGGGCGGTCGCGCGCGGCTTGCTGGCGATCCGCTCGCATGTCGATATCAGCGACCCGCGCCTGCTGGCGGTCGAAGCGCTGCTCGAAGTGCAGCGCCTGGTTGCGCCTTATCTGGATTTGCAACTGGTCGCCTTTCCGCAGGATGGCTTGCTGCGCAGTCCGGGCGCATTCGACAACCTCAAGCGCGCGATCGCGCAAGGCGTCGACGTCGTCGGCGGTATCCCGCATTTCGAGCGCACGATGGAGCAGGGGGCCGAATCGGTGCGCCTGCTGTGCGAATTCGCCGCCGAGCGCGGCTTGATGGTCGACATGCATTGCGACGAATCGGACGACCCGATGTCGCGCCACATCGAAACGCTGGCGTTCCATAGCAACCGGCTCGGCTTGCACGGGCGCGTGACGGGGTCGCACCTGACGTCGATGCACTCGATGGATAATTACTATGTCAGCAAATTGCTACCCTTGATCCGCGAGGGCGGCGTCGCGGCGATCGCCAATCCATTGATCAATATCACGCTGCAGGGCCGCCAGGATAGCTATCCGAAGCGGCGCGGCATGACGCGCGTGCCTGAAATGCTGGACGCCGGCATTGCCGTTGCGTTCGGCCACGATTGTGTGATGGATCCGTGGTACAGCCTCGGTTCGGCCGACATGCTGGAAGTGGCCCACATGGGGCTGCATGTGGCGCAGATGACGGGCCAGCAAGCAATGCACGCATGTTTTATCGCCGTCACCGAAACGCCGGCGCGCATCCTTGGCCTTGATGGCTATGGCGTGGCGCCTGGTTGTTACGCCGATCTGGTGATGCTGGATGCCGCCAGCACGGTCGAGGCGATCCGGCTGCGCGCGGCGCGCACGCTGGTGCTGCGGCGCGGCCAGGTGGTTAGCGAATCCCCGCGCGCGGTTGCGCGCTTGAACTTGCCGGGCCGCCCGCACAGCACCAACTGGCGGCAAGCGCGCTAGCTGAGCTGACCGTCTTGCCCGGGTTGCGGGCCGCGGGCATGCGCGCTGCGGGGGCAGATTACTGCTTCGCGGTGAACGCCGTCACCGCAGCGCGGCCCACGGCAGGATCATCGGTGAAGAAGCCATCGAGTCCGGCATTCAGGTACGCGCTGATCTCGGCGGCCAGGTTGCCGCGCTGCGATGGCGAATTGACATCGGGCGCACGCAGGCTGTTCGGCAAGAACGGGTTTTCCGGGCGAAAGGTATAAGCGTGCACTTTCAAGCCGACCGCATGCGCATCTGTGATGAAGCTGGTCGGGCTGCCCAGTTCATTGTCGGCAGTGCGCGCGATGATGACTTCCTTGTATGGCGACACCACGTCGGCGTAGCTGGCCACTTCCTGCAAGCCGGCTGGCGTGATCAGGTCGGCATAGGTGCGGCCATTGCCGGCTTGGACAAAGTCGTACGGCGCCGCATTCGGGCTATCCATCAGCTGGACCAGCCGGATGTCGGTCATCGTGTTCAGCTCTTTCAGGTTCGCCACTTCAAACGATTGGATGAAAACGGCCGCGCCTTTGCCACGATAACCATTCGCGCTCAGCTGATCGACCAGGCGTTTTTCCAGCGCCAGACCGACCGATTTGAAATAGCTCGGGTGCTTGGTTTCCGGATAGATGCCGATCACGCGCTGCGTTTTATCGCTTTGCTGTTGCGCCAGGTCGATCACTTCCTGGAAGGTCGGGATCTCGAACTGGCCGTCAAAGGCGGTATTGGCGGGGCGGTTTTTCGCAATCCGCTCCTTGGCGCGCAGCGTCTTGATTTCGGCCAGCGTGAAGTCTTCGGTGAACCAGCCGGTGAGCGCGACGCCGTCGATGGTCTTGGTCGTTTTGCGGTCTGCGAATTCGGCATGGTCGGCCACGTCGGTGGTGCCGCTGATGTTGTTTTCATGGCGCGCCACCAGCACGCCATCCTTGGTGCTGACCAGGTCCGGTTCGATGATGTCGGCGCCATCGTCGATCGCCTTTTGGTAGGACGCCAGCGTATGTTCGGGCCGCAACGCCGATGCGCCGCGATGGCCGACGACGGTCGGCAGCGGTGGCCAGGATGCGCCAGGATTACGATTGTCCACGATGTTGGTGCCGCCGCAAGCGGACAGCAATGTGGCCGACAGCAACGTGGCGGTGCATAACAGCCCAGCGCTGCGCGCAGGGTTGAAAATCGGTGCTGGTGTTGACAAGGCAATCTCCGGTAATCGGTTTCTGGATCCAACCTGAGCGCGAGCGCGGTTGGCAATGATGTTGCAAGTGCGGTGGCAAATGCGCTGGCAGCAGGCATTTATAGCAGTACTGTAGCAACTCTGTATGACCGTATGATGACCCGGGATGCAAGGCCATGCATGTCCGTGGCGGAAGATTTTTCTTGGTAAAATTGGTATAAAGAAAACTTCGCCAAGTATCATTTCATTGCGAAATAAGCACAACACAAACACAATACAAACACAATACAAGCACATTACAAGGCCATATGACGATACAGACAATAGCGACGATGCCGATGCCGGGTCAGCGACCGGGCACTTCGGGCTTGCGTAAAAAAGTGACGGTCTTCCAGCAGCCGGGTTACCTGGAAAATTTCGTCCAATCGGTGTTCGATACGTTGGGCGATTGCGCCGGCCAGACGCTGGTGCTGGGCGGCGATGGGCGTTTTTTCAACCGCGACGCAATCCAGACGATTTTGAAGATGGCTGCCGCGCACGGCTTTGCCAAGGTGCAAGTTGGCCAGGGCGGCATTCTGTCGACGCCCGCGCTTAGCTGCATCGTGCGCAAGGAGCGCGCTTGCGGCGGCATCGTGCTGTCGGCCAGCCATAATCCAGGCGGGCCCGACGGCGATTTTGGCATCAAGTACAACATCGCCAACGGCGGGCCGGCGCCGTCGAGCGTCACCGAAACGATCTTCCAGCATACCGAGACGATCCGGCATTACCGGATCAGCGATGCGCCCGACATCGATCTGGACCGGCTCTGGCATACGCAGATCGAGCAGATGATTGTGGAAGTCATTGACCCGGTCGCCGACTATGCGGACCTGATGCAAACGTTGTTCGATTTTCCGGCGATCCGCGCGCTGTTCGCCAGCGGTTTTTCGATGCGCTTCGATGGCATGCATGCGGTCGGCGGCCCGTACGCCAGCGCCATTCTGGAGGGCTTGCTGGGCGCAGCCAAGGGCACCGTCATCAACGGCGTGCCTTTGACCGATTTCGGCGGTCATCATCCGGACCCGAACCCGGTCAATGCGGCCGAATTGATCGCGCTGATGGCGGCCGATGACGCGCCCGATTTCGGCGCCGCGTCCGATGGTGATGCCGACCGCAACATGATCCTGGGGCGCAAGCTCGATGTCACACCGTCCGACAGTTTGGCCATACTGGCAGCGAACGCCAGCATTGCGCCCGGCTACAGGGCCGGCATCAAGGGCGTTGCGCGGTCGATGCCGACCTCGCAAGCGGTCGACCGGGTCGCGCAAGCCTTAAGCGTGCCGTGTTTCGAGACGCCGACCGGTTGGAAATTTTTCGGCAATTTGTTAGACGCCGACATGGTCACGCTGTGTGGCGAAGAAAGCTATGGCACCGGATCAAGCCATATCCGCGAAAAGGATGGCTTGTGGGCCGTGCTGTTCTGGCTCAACTTGCAAGCGGTCAGCGGCAAATCGGTAGCACAGATCGTGCATGAGCACTGGGCAAGGTTCGGGCGCAATTACTACTCGCGCCACGATTATGAAGCGATCGACAGCACCATCGCCGACGCACTGATGACTCATGTGCGTGACCAGTTGCCACAGCTTGCGGGCCAGACGTTTGACGGCTATACGGTCGATTTTGCCGACGATTTCAGCTATCTGGACCCGGTCGACCTGTCGCTCACGCACCAGCAGGGCGTGCGCATCGTGATGACGAATGGTTCACGCATCGTGCTGCGCCTGTCCGGTACCGGCACCGAAGGGGCAACCTTGCGCTTGTATCTGGAGCAATATGAAGCCGACCCGCAGCGTCACCAGATCCCGACACAACTGGCCCTGGCCGGCCTGATCGGCATCGCCGACCAGGTCGCGCAAATTGCGCTGCGCACCGGCCGCGCCAGTCCGAGCGTGACGACGTAAGCCAGGCTCGATGACCGGTTGAGCGCACTAGCTGTGCGTTGCCCCGACATGGCGGCGTCATGCATAAAGTGGCCAGCGCGGCCACGGCGCCTGTCCACGCAACGGCGTGACAGGCTTGCCATCATTCAGACTGAAAACGCAAAAAAGCCTGCACGGCGGATAACCGTGCAGGCTTTTTGTCGATGCTGCGCGCCGGTTAGCGCGCGTGCATCAATGACATTACATCATGCCGTCCATGCCACCCATGCCGCCCATGCCGCCACCCATGCCGCCGCCCATGCCGCCAGCTGCCTTGTCATCTGCCAATTCGCAGACCATGCAGTCGGTAGTGAGCATCAAGGATGCGATCGAGGCTGCATTTTGCAGTGCCGAACGGGTCACTTTTGCTGGATCGAGGACGCCCATTGCGACCATGTCGCCGTAGGTGCCGTTGGCTGCGTTGTAGCCATAGTTGCCCTTGCCTGCCAACACGGCAGCGACGACGACCGAAGCTTCGTCACCGGCGTTTTGAACGATCATGCGCAGTGGCTCTTCCATTGCGCGCATGACGATCTTGATACCAGCATCTTGATCGGCGTTGTCGCCCTTGACCGTGATGTTCGAGCGTGCGCGCAGCAGTGCAACGCCGCCGCCAGGCACGATGCCTTCTTCAACAGCAGCGCGGGTTGCGTGCAGTGCATCTTCGACGCGGGCTTTCTTTTCTTTCATTTCGACTTCGGTGGCAGCGCCGACCTTGATCACTGCAACGCCGCCTGCCAGCTTGGCAACACGTTCCTGCAGTTTTTCGCGATCGTAGTCCGATGACGCTTCTTCGATCTGGATGCGCACTTGCTTGACGCGCGCTTCGATCGACGATGCATCGCCATTGCCATCGATGACGATGGTGTTTTCCTTGCCCACTTCGATGCGCTTGGCTTGGCCCAGTTCTTCCAGCGTGATTTTTTCCAGCGTCAGGCCGACTTCTTCAGCGATGACTTGGCCACCGGTCAGTACGGCGATGTCTTCGAGCATGGCCTTGCGACGGTCGCCGAAACCTGGCGCCTTGACTGCGCACGTTTTCAGAATGCCGCGGATGTTGTTGACAACCAAAGTTGCCAGTGCTTCGCCTTCGATGTCTTCTGCGATGATCAGCAGTGGACGGCTGGCTTTGGCGACTTGTTCCAGTACCGGCAGCAGATCACGGATGTTCGAGATCTTCTTGTCGCACAACAATACAAATGGGTTTTCCAGGATTGCAACCTGTTTTTCCGGATTGTTGATGAAGTATGGCGACAAATAGCCGCGGTCGAATTGCATGCCTTCGACGATGTCGAGTTCATCATTCAACGATTTGCCATCTTCAACAGTGATGACGCCTTCCTTGCCGACTTTTTCCATCGCTTCAGCGATACGCTCGCCGATCGAATAGTCGGAGTTGGCCGAAATGGCGCCAACTTGTGCGATTTCTTTGGTCGTCGTGCATGGACGGGAGATCTTGGCCAGTTCTTCAACCGTTGCGGCAACTGCTTTGTCGATACCGCGCTTCAAGTCCATTGGATTCATGCCGGCAGCGACGAATTTCATGCCTTCGCGTACGATGGCTTGTGCCAGAACGGTCGCTGTCGTGGTGCCGTCGCCAGCGTTGTCGCTGGTGCGTGATGCCACTTCCTTGACCATTTGCGCGCCCATGTTCATGAGCTTGTCTTTGAGTTCAATTTCCTTGGCAACCGACACGCCGTCCTTGGTGACGGTTGGTGCGCCGAACGAACGCTCGAGCACGACGTTACGGCCTTTAGGGCCCAGAGTGACCTTGACTGCATTGGCCAGAATGTTGACGCCTTCGATCATTTTGGCGCGCGCTGCGTCGCCGAATACTACTTCTTTAGCTGCCATGTTTGTTGCTCCTGAAATTCGTTGAATAGGGACCTGACTGATAACGGCCTGTATTACTTGACAGCGGTCTTACTTGATGACGATCGCCATGATGTCTTCTTCACGCATCACCAGCAATTCGTCGCCTTCGACCTTGACTGTCTGGCCGGCATATTTGCCGAACAACACACGGTCGCCGACGTTGACATCGAGCGGACGCACTTTGCCGTCTTCAAGTATCTTGCCATTGCCTACGGCGAGTACTTCGCCTTGATCCGGCTTTTCAGCAGCGGCATCAGGAATGATGAGGCCGGACGCTGTTTTGGTTTCCTGGTCGAGACGCTTGACGATAACGCGGTCGTTCAATGGACGAAGATTCATGAAGTTTCCTTTAGGTTCGATGGATGGTTGTTGCAACTATGGTCACGTCTTGGGCTATTCTTGCTTTCAGCGAGCTGCCCTGTGACACAGTGATAGGCTAGAAAGAGTTGTTAGCACTCTCCACTAACGAGTGCTAATTATAAGGACGCCATGACAGTATTTCAAGTCAGGCAGGCAATTATTTCATATCAATATTTGAAATTTCTCAATTGAAGCCTTAATGGCCTTGCCAAGCCTCCAATGCATATGTGTGCGGTGATGCTGAAAACAAGAGAGACTTGTAATAATCCGTGTCCGGTGGCTGAAACCGTTGACGGAAATTCGTTTAGAGACCTATAGTGTCGATATGATTTCTGAATTCGAAGAATTATCCCAAAAGAT
>JBLHNV010000124.1:0-7914 GCA_047623125.1 Janthinobacterium sp.
TCGGCGATGATGATTCGTATCATGGAGAAAAAATGAAAATTGAGAAGTCGACTGGTTACACTGCCAGCATTCAGCATTGGGAAACAAGAGTCGCTGCAATTATAGTTGATTTTACAGTAACTTTTAATTGTATTTAATGAAATAGTGCCAATAGTTTAATGCAGCAGCGTACTTTTTCGCTCGGTTAATTTTCCGGTTCCGTGACCAGACGATGGACCAGTACCGGAATCTTGGAGTGAGACAGTACTTTGTTGGTGACGCTGCCCAGCAACAACTGGCCCCAACCGCTGCGTCCGTGCGATCCCATGAAAATCAGGTCGCAGGCGTTCTCGCTTGCGACCTCGACGATTTTGGCTGCGGTGCGGTCAGAAAAGGCCGTTATGCCGTCGCACTTGACCCCGCGCTTGGCGCAGGCTGCGATGATCGCTTGCAGATGATCGATTCCCGATGCCTGCATCGCCAGTTTGTATTCTTCTTCACTTGGATAGTTGGGCGGAATGATTTCGACATACACCGGATATTGATATTCCGGGGCGACGAATAATGCCAATACTTCGGCCCCCATTTGCTCGGCGAATGCGACGCCAGCGCATGCGGTCATGTTCGACACTGCCGAACCGTCCGTCGTCAATAAAATCTTGTTGTACATATCATCTCCTGACAATGTTCGCGATGGGGGGCATGAAGGATCAGTTCCGTCATGCATCTTATTGTAGACCCTATGGATTCCCTTATTTCAGGTCTTGGGCTTGATATTCATTAATAAACGTCAGTATTGGCGCTGACGATAGCGCAAGCCGGGCAAAACCATGCCACTGATAGTGGCAATGAAAGTGCCATTTTTCGCTTGGGGAGTCTTTTTTCGAGGTTGCCATCCTCAGCCAAAAAGGTCATGGGCTGAATGTTTTCCTGAGTGCGTGGCAGCAAGCGAACAGCATGATGGTCGTGTTGCAAGACGATGCAAGGGCATGAATCCGGTCAGGCTGCGCAGCAAGGCGTTGGCAAAGGATTGCTGCGCACCCAGGTCGTTTTGAACGATAAAGACGTTTTTCAGTTGGTATGCTGGTATTCGTGCCCGCTTTCTCGAGCAAGGATGTCGCGTCGGGCGTGTCCGGCCGCGGCGTCGGCATGGATGTGGTGTGCATGGCGCTCGAAAAAATCGTGGCGCCGTAACTGCCTTGCCCCGGCGCGGTGTCGGCACGACGTTGTCGATGTGCTGGCCCGATCGCGCAGGGCATCTTGCCGCTCATAAACAGGCTGTGGCGACGCAGTTCACTGGCCGCTCACTGCACGTGGCCGGTTGCCGTATGGTTTTGCCTAGTGCAGATATGGCATAATCAGCAGGAATTACTCACACCATCACTACGGGCCGTGGCAGCACAGCAAATATCATGACAAAGACGCTTTACGACAAACTTTGGGAATCTCACGTTGTGCGGGCCGAAGAGGATGGCACGACAATACTGTATATAGACCGGCACCTGGTCCATGAAGTGACGAGTCCGCAAGCTTTCGATGGCTTGCGCGACGCCGGTCGCAATCCGTGGCGTATTTCGGCCAATCTGGCCGTAGCCGACCATAACGTGCCAACCACCGACCGCGCCGACGGCATCGCCGATCCGGTCTCGCGGCTGCAGGTCGAAACGCTGGACAAGAATGCGAAGACTTACGGCCTGACGTATTTCAACATGAACGACAAGCGCCAGGGCATTGTGCACGTGATCGGCCCAGAGCAGGGCGCGACCTTGCCTGGCATGACGGTCGTATGCGGCGATTCGCACACGTCCACGCATGGCGCCTTCGGTTGCCTGGCGCACGGCATCGGCACCTCCGAAGTCGAGCATGTGCTGGCCACGCAAACGCTGCTGGCCAAGAAGTCGAAATCGATGCTGGTCCAGATCGATGGCCCGTTGCCAGTCGGCGTCACCGCCAAGGATCTGGTACTGGCCGTGATCGGCAAGATCGGCACCGCCGGCGGCACTGGTTATGCGATCGAATTCGGCGGTTCGACGGTGCGCGCGCTGTCGATGGAAGGACGCATGACGGTATGCAACATGGCGATCGAAGCGGGCGCGCGCGCCGGCATGATTGCCGTTGATGACACCACGATCAATTATGTCAAGGGTCGCCCGTTGTCGCCAGTAGGGCCGCACTGGGATCGCGCCGTCGACTACTGGCGCACGTTGCATTCGGATGCCGGAGCCCGCTTCGATATCGTCGTCACGCTCAATGCGCTGGAAGTCAAGCCACAGGTGACCTGGGGCACGTCGCCTGAAATGGTGGTCGCGATCGACGGCCGGGTGCCCGATCCGGATCAGGAAAAAGATGCGGTGCGGCGCGACGCGATGGAAAAAGCCTTGCTGTACATGGCATTGAAACCGAATACGCTGATCTCCGACATCCGCATCGACAAGGTCTTCATCGGTTCTTGCACCAACTCGCGCATCGAAGACTTGCGCGCAGCAGCTAGCGTGGTGCGCGGCAAGTTCCGTGCGTCGAACGTGGCGCTGGCGCTGGTGGTGCCCGGTTCAGGCCTGGTCAAGGCCCAGGCCGAACGCGAAGGATTGGATAAAATCTTCAAGGATGCCGGTTTCGAATGGCGTGAGCCGGGTTGTTCGATGTGTCTGGCGATGAATGCCGACCGTCTGGAGCCGGGTGAGCGTTGCGCATCGACGTCGAACCGCAACTTCGAAGGCCGCCAGGGGCAGGGCGGGCGCACGCATCTGGTCTCCCCGGCAATGGCCGCCGCTGCCGGAATTTCCGGTCATTTTGTTGATGTGCGGGCACTGTCGCGTTGATTTTGCGCTGATCCTTGGTCCTGTTATTGCGTTGGCCTCTTTGCTGCATTGAACATTAATCCTATTAAAACGAAAGCAAGAAATGAAAAAATTATTCGCTCTGTGTATCGCTGTGCTGTTCCTCGCTGGTTGCAACACGATGGCAGGCATCGGCAAGGATGTGAAGAAGGTCGGTGCCACGGTTGAAGGCGCTGCCAATAAATAACATTCGACAAAATACGTTGAAAACGGGGGGCTTGACGGCCCGCCCATCTGTACATCGCATAGAGAATCATGGATAAATTTACGCTATATGAAGGTCTGGTGGCCCCGCTCGACCGGGCCAATGTCGATACCGACGCGATCATCCCGAAGCAGTTCCTGAAGTCGATCCATCGCAGCGGCTTTGGTCCGAACCTGTTCGATGAATGGCGCTATCTCGACCACGGCGAGCCGGGCCGGGATAACAGCGGCCGTCCGCTGAACCCCGATTTCATCCTGAATCAGGCGCGCTATCAGGGCGCCTCGATTTTGCTGACACGCAAGAACTTCGGCTGCGGCTCCTCGCGCGAGCATGCGCCATGGGCGCTGGATCAGTATGGATTTCGGGCCATCATCGGCCCTAGTTTCGCCGACATCTTCTTCAATAATTGCTACAAGAGCGGTTTGTTGCCGATCGTGCTCACTGAAGCGCAGATCGATCATCTGTTCAATGAAGTCAAGGCATTTCCAGGCTATAAGTTGGTGGTCGATCTCGAACAGCAGTGCGTGGCTACTGCCAACGGCAGCATCAGTTACCCGTTTCATATCGACCCCTTCCGCAAGTATTGCTTGTTGAACGGACTTGACGATATTGGTTTGACGCTGCGCCATGCTGATGCGATTCGCGCCTTCGAAGAGCGCCATCTGGTGAATCAGCCGTGGTTGGCCAACGTCATTTAACACTTGATCGAATAATATGAAAATAGCAATCTTACCGGGCGATGGCATCGGACCGGAAATCGTCGCGCAAGCCGTCAAGGTGTTGCAGGCGCTGGGCGAACAGTTCGAAATGGAAACGGCCCCGGTCGGTGGCACCGCTTATGCGCTGCACGGCCACCCGTTGCCGCCAGCAACGCTGGCCCTGGCCAAAGAAGCCGATGCGGTGCTGTTTGGCGCAGTTGGTGATTATCAATATGACAATCTTGAGCGCGCGCTGCGCCCTGAGCAAGCAATACTCGGGCTGCGCCAGCAATTGAGCTTGTTCGCCAACTTCCGTCCGGCGATCCTGTATCCGGAATTGGCGGATGCTTCGACGCTAAAGCCTGAAGTCGTGTCGGGTCTGGATATCCTGATCATCCGCGAATTGACCGGTGACATCTATTTTGGCAAGCCGCGCGGTGTGCGCGAGTGCCCCGACGGCCCTTTCAAGGGACAGCGCGAAGGCTTCGACACGATGCGCTACGCCGAGGGAGAAATCCGCCGCATCGCGCATGTCGCTTTCCAGGCTGCGCAAAAAAGAGACAAACGTCTGACCAGCGTCGACAAGGCCAACGTGCTGGAAACTTTCCAGTTCTGGCGTGACATCGTCACCGACGTACACAAGGAATATCCCGATGTTGCGCTCGACCATATGTATGTCGACAATGCGGCGATGCAATTGGTGCGCGCGCCGAAGAAATTCGACGTTATGGTCACAGGCAACATGTTCGGCGACATCCTGTCCGATTGCGCGGCGATGCTGACGGGTTCGATCGGCATGCTGCCATCGGCTTCGCTCGATGCGAACAACAAGGGTTTGTATGAGCCGTCGCACGGTTCGGCGCCTGACATCGCCGGCAAGGGCATTGCCAATCCGCTGGCCACGATCCTGTCGGCGGCGATGATGTTGCGCTACTCGCTGAACCGCGCCGAGCAAGCCGACCGCATCGAGTCCGCCGTCAAGAGCGTGCTCAAGCAAGGCTTACGCACCGCCGATATTTACGAAGCCGGCACTACGCTTGTTGGCACCGAGGAAATGGGCGCTGCCGTACTCAAGGCATTGGCTTGATTTTCAAAACACTATAAAAAAGACGGGTTTGTCCCGTCCACTGTTGAGGATACAAAATGAAATTAGTTGGCTTGGTAGGTTGGCGCGGCATGGTCGGTTCGGTCTTGATGCAGCGGATGCAGCAAGAGGGTGATTTTGCCCATATCGAGCCGGTGTTTTTCTCCACCTCGAACAGTGGCGGCCCGGCTCCTGCGATGGCAAAGAATGAAGCCACCCTGAAGGATGCCAACGACATCGTCGAACTGAAGAAGTGCGACATCATCATTTCATGCCAGGGTGGCGATTACACGACGCACGTGTTTCCGCAATTGCGCGCAAGCGGCTGGAACGGTTACTGGATTGACGCGGCATCGACGCTGCGCATGAATGACGATGCCGTCATTGCACTCGACCCGGTCAATCTGGATGTCATCAAAAACGCCCTGAGCAAAGGTGTTAAAAATTACATCGGCGGCAATTGCACGGTATCTTGCATGTTGATGGGCCTGGGCGGCCTGTTCCGGCACGACCTGGTCGACTGGATGAGCGCGATGACTTATCAGGCGGCATCGGGCGGTGGCGCACAGCATATGCGCGAATTGCTGACGCAGTTCGGCACCATCAATGGCGCGGTCAAGAGCTTGCTGGATGATCCGGCATCGGCGATCCTGGAAATCGACCGCACCGTGCTGGCTACCCAGCACGGCATGACGCCTGATCAAACCCGCCAGTTCGGCGTGCCGCTGGCCGGCAATTTGATTCCGTGGATCGACAGCGATCTGGGCAATGGCGTGTCGCGCGAAGAGTGGAAAGCCGGCGCCGAAACCAACAAGATCCTGGGCCGCGGCGCCGCTTTCGGCAGCGCCGAAACCCCGGTTGATGGCTTGTGCGTGCGCATTGGCGCGATGCGCTGCCACTCGCAAGCGCTGACCATCAAGCTCAAGAAAGACGTGCCGCTCGATGAAATCAACGACATCATCGCCAACAACAACGAATGGGTCAAGGTCGTGCCCAATGAGCGTGCTGCATCGATGAACGAACTGTCGCCGGCCGCCGTCACCGGCAGTTTGGTGATTCCGGTCGGTCGGCTGCGCAAGATGTCGATGGGCGACCAATACCTGTCCGCCTTCACCGTCGGCGACCAGTTGTTGTGGGGTGCAGCCGAACCGCTGCGCCGCATGTTGCGCATCGTTCTCGACGCGTAAAAGCTGGCAGCTGGTCCTTGTTAGTCAGTCAGGGGCAGCAACGATCGGGCTGCGTTTGGCCGGGTCGACCTGACGTCGTCTTGTGCATGGCATTATTGAAAAGTATGGGGCAGGGCGCCGTAACAGATTAATTCTGGCGCGCTCTCGCAAGGCGCGCGATGCTTGCCAGCGCTTGCCCTTGATGCTATGTTGGAATCACTTTGCGTTCCCCAGTCAACCAATTGGCGTCAAACCATGCCTGTAAATACTCGTTTCGGGATTGCCTCGTTCGCGCTGAAAAAGTGCGCCATTGCTGTCGCCTGTGGTGTGATATTGTCGGCGTCGGCGCATGCTGCCGGTCTGGGCAAGATCACGGTCTTGTCTGCGCTGGGCCAGCCATTGAAGGCCGAAATCGAATTGACGTCGGTTGCAAGTGACGACACCGCTTCAATGGCGGTCAAGTTGGCGCCAGCCGAGGTGTTTCGTCAGGCTAACATCGAGTTCAATCCGGCGCTGTTGTCGATCCGCTTCGCGATCGAACAACGCAGCAACCGGAAAATTATCGCCGTCACTTCTTCCCAGCCGATCAACGAACCGTTTGTCGATATCTTGCTTGAACTGAGCTGGAGCAGCGGACGTCTGGTGCGCGAATACACCTTCCTGCTGGACCCGCCCGAAATGCTTTTGAATCAGCCTGTGCCGGTGACGGAACCGGTTCCGAGCGCGCCCGCGGCAGCGCCCGCCCGGACGGCCGGGCGCGACGCGCGGCCATCGGATCCGGCGCTGGCGGGTACGGCAAGGCGCGCGCCGGAAGTGGCAACGCAGTACCGCGTCCAGCCCGGTGACACGCTGTTCAGTATTGCGTCCAAGGCAAAGCCGGTCGATGTATCGCTCGACCAGATGCTGGTAGCTCTATACCGCAGCAATGAATCGGCGTTTACCGAAAATAACATGAATCGCATGCAGTCAGGCAAGATCCTGACGTTACCCGATGCGACGGCCATCAGCGCCGCTTCCCGAAACGAAGCCCGGGGAGTCGTCATTGCGCATGCCGCCGATTTTTCCGCCTATCGCAACAATCTGGCGCGACAGGTTGCATCGGATGCCGCAGCCAATGCGCCCGAGGCCAGTCAGAGTGCGACCGGCAAGATCAGCGCCAAAGTCGAAGAGCGCGCTACGCCGGCCAATGCATCGCAAGATCAGCTGAAGTTGTCGAAGTCGGTTGCGGGACAGGACGCGGTAGCGGACGCTGGCAAGGCTCAGGGACTGGAAGATCTCGTTGCGAAAGATCAGAAAATTGCCGACGCCACGGCCCGTGTCAAGGAATTGGAAAAAAACGTCCGCGACCTTGAACGTCTGGTGGCGGCAAAAACGTTGCAAGAACTGACCGATCGGGCTGCAGTTGCACCGGTGGCGGCGCCAGCAGCCGAATCGGTGCCCAAGGTGACTGCGCCAGTTCCAATCAAGCCGCCGCTTGCCATAAAACAGGAAGTGCCTGCACCGTCGCTGCTCGACATGGTGTTCGACAATATCTTGTCTATCGGCCTCGCTCTGGCTGCCTTGCTGCTGCTCGGTCTGCTCGCATTGCGTCGCAACAAGCCCTCGGCCAAAGCGGCTGCGGCTATCCCCGCTGACAGTTCCGCTGACAGCGGAGCGGCCACAACTGACAGCGAGGATATCGATGAAAGCAACAACAGCGTCTTCAACTCCACTTTTTCATCAACGTCTGGCCAGATCGACATCGATGAAGTCGACCCGGTAGCCGAAGCGGACGTGTATCTGGCCTATGGCCGCGAGGCGCAAGCCGAAGAAATCTTGTGGGAAGCGCTGCGCACGTATCCCGAGCGTTACCCGGTGCGCCTGAAGCTGCTTGAAATCTATGCCGGGCGCAAGGATGTCGACGCCTTTGCCGTATCGGCAGCCCAGTTGCACGCGGTGACCAACG
>JBLHNV010000125.1:0-7902 GCA_047623125.1 Janthinobacterium sp.
CCGCGCCGCCATGTCGTTCAACTGATCTTCGCCGATTTTTCCGACCACGAAATACTTCGATTCGGGATGGGAAAAATAAAAGCCAGATACGGCTGCGCCCGGGAACATCGCAAACGATTCGGTCAGCTGCATGCCGATCTCTTCGGCTTGCAGCACCTTGAACATATCGGCCTTGACCGTGTGTTCGGGGCACGCCGGGTAGCCGGGAGCGGGCCGGATGCCGGCATATTGTTCGGCGATCATCGACTCGGCCGTCAACGCTTCATCTTGCGCATAGCCCCACAAGTCCTTGCGCACGCGCTCGTGCAGATACTCTGCGAACGCTTCGGCCAAGCGGTCGGCCAAAGATTTGAGCATGATCGATGAATAATCGTCATGCGCATCTTCGAAGCGTTTTTCGTATTTTTCGATGCCCAGGCCGGCGGTAACGGCGAACAGGCCGATGTAGTCATCCAAGCCTGATGGCTGGTCTTTGATATATTTTGGCGCGATGAAGTCGGCCAGGCACTGATTCGGGCGCTGCACGCCGTCGACGACCGGCTTGACGCCTTGCTGGCGCAAGCCGTGATAAGTGAAGGCGACTTTGCTGCGCGTGTCGTCGCTGTAAATTTCGATGTCGTCATCGGCCACGCTGTTGGCCGGCAGCAGCGCCACGACGCCGTTCGCTGTCAGCCAGCGCCCGGCGATCACGCGTTTCAGCAGTGCCTGGCCTTCTTCGAATACCTTCGAGGCAGCTTCGCCGACCACCGGGTCGGTCAATATCGCCGGATACGGACCGGCCAGGTCCCAGGTCTGGAAAAACGGACCCCAGTCGATATACTGTGCAATCAATGCCAGATCGACATTCTTGAACATGCGGCGGCCGATGAATTTCGGCTTCACCGGCGTGTTGCCGCCATCGAATGACACCACCATCTTGTTGGCTCTGGCTTGTGCCAGTGCCAGCATCGGCAGCGCCTTCTTGTTTGCATGTTGCTCGCGGATGCGTTCATAGTCGGCGGCGATGTCGGCGATGTACTTGTCGCGCGACTCCGGCGTGAGCAGCGATTGCGCAACCGATACCGAGCGCGACGCATCGGGCACGTAGACCACCGGGCCTTCGTAGTTGTGCGAAATCTTGACTGCCGTGTGGGCGCGGCTGGTGGTCGCGCCGCCGATCAGCAGCGGCGTTTTCAAGCCGCGGAAATACGGGTCGCGTTGCATTTCCTTGGCCACGTACGCCATTTCTTCCAGCGATGGCGTGATCAGGCCGGACAAGCCGATGATGTCGGCATTTTCGAGTTTTGCGCGCGCCAGGATTTCGGAGCAGGGCACCATGACGCCCATGTTGACGACTTCGAAGTTATTGCATTGCAGTACCACCGAGACGATGTTCTTGCCAATATCGTGCACGTCGCCTTTGACGGTGGCGATCACGATCTTGCCCTTGGCCTTGGCGACGATGCCGGTGCGCTGCTGCTCGGCCATCTTTTCTTCCTCGATGTGCGGAATCAGATGAGCCACGGCTTGTTTCATTACGCGCGCCGACTTGACCACTTGCGGCAAGAACATTTTGCCCTGGCCGAACAGATCGCCAACCACGTTCATGCCATCCATCAACGGGCCTTCGATGACGTGGATCGGGCGCCCGCCATTGCTCAGCAATTGCTGGCGCGCTTCCTCGGTATCGTCGACGATCCACTGCGTGATGCCGTGCACTAGCGCGTGCGAGAGCCGCTGCTGGACCGTGCCTTCGCGCCATACCAGATTTTGCACGTCGGCCTTGCCACCCGGCTTCAAGGTGCCTGCGATTTCGATCATGCGTTCGGTCGAATCATCGCGCCGGTTCAGCACGACGTCTTCGACGCATTCGCGCAATTCCGGGCTCAGGTCATCGTAGACGCCCATCATGCCGGCATTGACGATGCCCATGGTCATGCCAGCCTTGACTGCGTGGTACAAAAATACCGTATGGATCGCTTCGCGCGCCGGGTCGTTGCCGCGAAAACTGAAACTGACGTTCGATACGCCGCCCGAAATTTTGGCGTAAGGCAGGTTTTGCTTGATCCAGCGCGTCGCCTCGATGAAGTCGACCGCGTAATTGTTGTGCTCTTCGATGCCGGTTGCGATCGCGAAGACGTTCGGGTCGAAGATGATGTCTTCGGGCGGAAAGTCGAGCGTTTGCGTCAGCAAGTTGTAGGCGCGCTGGCAAATTTCGGTCTTGCGTTCGAACGTGTCGGCCTGGCCTTTTTCATCGAAAGCCATCACGATCACGGCGGCGCCGTAGCGCCGGCACAGCTTGGCCTGGCGCAGGAATTCCGGCTCGCCTTCCTTCATTGAAATCGAATTGACGATCGATTTTCCCTGTACGCATTTCAAGCCTGCTTCGATGACCGACCATTTGGACGAATCGATCATGATCGGCACCCGCGAAATATCCGGTTCGGACGCGATCAAATGCAAAAAGCGCGTCATCGCCGCTTGCGAATCGAGCATCGCTTCATCCATGTTGATGTCGATGACCTGGGCCCCGTTTTCGACTTGCTGGCGTGCCACCGACAACGCTTCGTCGTACTGTTCGTTCAAAATCAGACGCGCGAATGCTTTCGAACCGGTCACGTTGGTGCGCTCGCCGACGTTGACGAACAGCGAACTGTCATCGATCGTGAACGGTTCCAGGCCGGACAAGCGCAGCGCGTGCGATGGCTCGGGCACGGCGCGCGGCTTTGTCGTGGCGAGCAGATCGGCGATCGCCTTGATGTGCTCGGGGGTCGTGCCGCAGCAGCCGCCGGCGATGTTGACGAAGCCGCTGTCGGCGAATTCGCGCAGCAGTTTGGAGGTGTCCTCCGGCAATTCGTCGAAGCCGGTATCGCTCATCGGATTGGGCAGGCCGGCGTTCGGATAAATACAGACAAAGGTATCGGCAATCTTCGACAATTCCTCTGCGTAGGGACGCATCAACGCGGCGCCCAGCGCGCAGTTCAAGCCGATCGTCAACGGCTTGGCGTGGCGTACTGAATTCCAGAACGCGGGCACGGTCTGGCCCGACAGGATGCGCCCCGACGCGTCAGTGACGGTGCCCGAGATCATCAGAGGCAGGCGCTCCTGGTCCGGGTTCTGATCGAAATACAGGTCGATCGCAAACAGCGCTGCCTTGCAATTGAGCGTGTCGAAGATGGTTTCGACCAGCAGCACGTCACTACCGCCTTCGACCAGTGCGCGGGTTTGTTCCAGGTAGGCGGCGACCAGTTGATCAAACGTGACGTTGCGTGCAGCCGGGTCGTTGACGTCCGGCGAGATCGACGCGGTCTTTGGTGTCGGCCCCAGCGTGCCAGCCACGAAGCGCGGCTTGTCAGGGCTGGAATACTTGTCGCAGGCGGCGCGCGCCAGTTTGGTCGACGCCAGATTCATTTCGAAGGCGAGGTGCGCCATGTGATAGTCGTCCTGCGCGATGCCGGTCGCACCAAACGTATTGGTCTCGATCAGGTCGGCGCCGGCTTCCAGATAACGCTCGTGGATTTCAGCAATGATCTGCGGCTGCGTCAGGCTCAGCAATTCATTGTTGCCCTTCACGAACAGTTCGCGCGCACCGCTGTTGGCGGGCGCGGCGAAATCGATGAAGCGGCCCTGCGGCCCGCCGCGGTAATCTTCTTCGGTCAATTTGTATTGCTGGATGATGGTGCCCATCGCGCCATCAAGGATCATGATTCGACGCTGCAAGATTGCGCGCAGTTGGGCTTCCGTCTTGGAGATGGCGGGGAGGGTGTGGTTCATCGCGGTACTTTCAAAAGGCAGGGGTGGCTGCATCGCGGCGCGAAACTGCACCGGGCGCTACCTTTGCCTGGTCTGAAATTATACGGCATGCTTTGATTTCAGGCCGGGGGGGCTTGTACGCATCTTTTTGGCAGAAGGGTGCAGTCCTTGCAGCGAAGTTGCTGCGCGCGATGCCGGGCTGTAAAACCCGGACCGCATGCGTAACGAGCGCCTCATTTTCGTCAGTTCGGCCGCTGCGGCGGGTTCGCCGCAGAACATCAAGGCACCAGCAGGGTGTCGAGCAACCAGCAACCAGCTTGGCCCAGGCCATGCCGGGGCCACCGTACCGTATCGACCTGGACGGTTTTTGGCCAGCCGTGCACTCGCAGTTCAAGCAAACCATCGAGTGCGAAGCGCTGCGCCAGCCAACGCGGCAGCTCGGCTTCGTCCAAGCCTGGTCCGGTCATTCCCAGCAGCACCAGAGGGCTTGATGCCAACCAGCAAGGGCCGCGCCGGCGCTCGAGGCCGGCATCGGCATCGGCACAGGTGCTGATGCGCAATGCGCGCGCATCGCGCCGCATTTCCATCGTCACATGCGCCATCGTTGCCAGTCGATGGTGCCGGCCGATAGGCAGTCCCGGTTCCGCAGGATCGGCCAGCGTTTCGAATCCGGTGTCGGGCGGATAATCGGCATGCGCACTGACCAGGCCCAGCTGAGCCCGGCCTTGCTGTACCATCGTCACCCTATCGGCATGTTCGGCAATGATGGATTCGAGCGCCAACTCCCGATAGCGTTGTTCGAATTCGGTCAGCACCTGTTCGAAGCGATGCCACTGGCAGGTATCGGACAGCGTTAGCGTCAGGACCGGTTCCAGTTCGCCGGCCATGCGCTGCGCCGAACGTGTCAGCCCGTCACTGGCAGCAAGACTTGCTGCGCAGGCATCAGCATCGCCTTGCCGTGCCCGGTCAACGCGGGCCGGCGCGTGGCGCCGTTGAACAGCGTCAAACCCAGGTCGATCTCCAGATTGGCGATCGCCTCGCTGACGGTGGATTGCTGCTTGCCTGGTTGACGCGCGGCGCCAGAGAATGCGCCCAGCGCAGCGCTCTGGACAAACATGAACAGGGTTTCTATCGACAGTGCCACCGCATGACCCCTATTGCATCGGAATTTCCGATGATGGCCAATTTGATTGCATCAGAAATATCGCAGACAATGGCAAACATTAGCCAGCCATCAATGCAGTCATCCAGAATTATCAGAAACACGTCTCAAGAATCATCGGAAACAGTCATCAAGAATCATCAAGAATCATCAGGAACCGTCATGAATACACAAAAAACTTTCGCCGAACGGTGCTTCCATGCCGGAATTTTCGAGTTGCTGGCGATCATTATCAGTGCCCCGGTCATGGTCTGGCTGATGGGCGTATCGATGGTCCACGCCGGCTTGCTGACGCTGATGATTTCGTTGATCGCGATGGTCTGGAATGTCGTCTTCAATGCACTGTTTGACCGGGTTGAGCGTCATTTTGGCTTGCTGCGCACGATGCGCATGCGCGTCGTACATGCGGTGCTGTTCGAGGCTGGACTGGTCGTCACGGTAGTGCCACTGGCTGCATGGTGGCTGAACATCAGCCTGCTCGATGCCTTCCTGCTCGATATTGGCGTCGTGCTGTTTTTCCTGCCTTATACGTTTTTGTTCAACCTGGGCTATGACAAGCTGCGCGCCGTGGTGCTCAAAAAACGCATGGCGAGAACCTGAATGCCTGACGCCGCTCGCGGCGCAGGCCAGGCCATCAGCAAGGCGACGCGTCAGTTCAACGGACGTGGGTCCTCAATCGAAACGCGCGCCGTCGAGCGCAAAGCCTTTGATGAATTCGGCAGCAGGCAGGCGCTTGGCACCCGGTTTTTGCAACGCTGTCAGGCGCAGCGAACCTGCGCCGCAGGCGACGACGATGCCATGCTGTGCATCGGCGGCCAGCACCGTGCCGGGCGCTGCGCTGCTGTCGGCTTCCAGTACGTCGGCCTCCCATAGCTTGATCGTGACGCCGTTGATGCGCGCATGCGCGCCGGGAAACGGATTGAAGGCACGGATTTTCAAGCCCAGTTCGAGCGCCGGCAGCGCAAAGTCGAGCGCCGCTTCTTGCTTGGTGATCTTGGCGGCGTAGGTGACGCCGGCCTCCGGTTGAATGGTAGCGTCCAGGCTGACACCGTCCAGGCTGGCGCGCGCCATCTTGCACAGCACGTCGACGATCATCCGTCCGCCCAGTTGCGCCAGCTTGTCGTGCAGCGTGCCGGTGGTATCGCCAGCTTCGATGGTAACGCGTTCGATGGCCAGCATCGGCCCGGTATCGAGGCCTTGTTCCATTTGCATGATGGTGATGCCGGTTTCCTCGTCGCCTGCTTCGATCGCGCGGTGAATCGGTGCAGCGCCGCGCCAGCGTGGCAATAGCGAACCGTGAATATTGATCGCTGGTGCGATTGCCAGCGTATCAGGTGGCAGTATCAAGCCATAGGCCGCCACGACCATCACATCGCAGTTCAGCGCCAGCAAGCGCGCGTGCGCGGCCTTTGCATCGGCAGCGCGCAGCGGGTCAGTGCTGTCCTGGCGCAGTGACAATGGTTGCAGTACTTCGATACCATGGGCCTGCGCATATTGCTTGACACTCGATGTCTGCAACTGCATGCCGCGTCCGGCGGGGCGGTCAGGCTGGGTCAGCACCAGCGCGATTTCGAAGCCGGCCTGGTGCAGTGATTTGAGCGCGACCGTGGCGAATTCCGGCGTACCTGCGAAGACCACTTTCATATTGCTCCTTGTGTTATGACCTGTCTCTGGCGCCGTGCCTGCCTCGCGCGAGCGTTTGTCGAGCGTTTGTTAGTAGCGGCGCCCTTGCGCGCGCAGGTTCGCTTCGCGCTCCAGGCCGCGCACTTCCTTGACCATCTTGGCCTTGATCCGATTGCGTTTCAACGGCGATAGATACTCGACAAAGACCTTGCCCAGTAAATGATCCATTTCGTGCTGTATGCACACGGCCAGCAAGCCATCGGCTTCGGTTTCAAATGGCTTGCCTTGCAAGTCGAGCGCCTGCACCCTGATCTGCGCGTGGCGCAGCACGCCGTCGTAGACCCCTGGCACCGACAGGCAACCTTCGTCATAGACTTGCATTTCGGTGCTGGCCCAGACGATGGTCGGGTTGATCAGCACTTGCAGCGCATCTTTGGTTTCGGTGATGTCGACGATGATCAGTTGCTCGTGCACATCCACTTGCGATGCGGCCAGGCCGACGCCAGGCGCGTCGTACATGGTGTCGGCCATGTCGGCCACGAGTTTGGCAAGGCGCTCATCAAAGGCGGTGACGGGTTTCGCGACCTTGTGCAGGCGCGTATCGGGATAACGGAGAATATTCAGTATGGACATACGATTTTTGCTGGTGAGTGGCTGATGAGTAATAAGGTGATAGGACAAGATCAAGAAAAAACAATCAAAGACAACGTCATCGGACTGAGTGATGCCCGCAAGCTAAACAGGCAAAATGACACAAGGCTGCAATACGGCACAAAGAGCACGCAGACGGCATCGACTGAAGCCGGAAATTTTGCTTGCCCACAGCATGCGCCATTAAGCACATCAGAGCGCTATTTCTCTTGCCAGTTCAGGATTTTATGGGCAAAATTTGATTCAACCCGGCATTCCAATCTGCCGATGCGACGCTGGCCATTCTTGTTTGCTGTTGTCTGTTTTTCTGGCTAGTTCGGTGTTTGTTGCGCTGTCGCCGACGAGTTGGCATGTTCAGGCGGGGCCGATTGCCAGCCTGTATCCAATGTCGCACTTTACGGGCATATCAATGAAAAATTTTAGCACAGTCGCGACCCGCTTGGTAATTGTCGTATTTTTTTCAAACCTGGTGGCCGCTGCGGCGCAGGCGCAGGTGGCTGACAACAGTTGCGCCTTCTTGCCGAATGCGCCGTCGCAGCATCTGGTCGTAAAACGCGACACGCTTTGGGATATTTCCGGAAAGTTCCTGGCCCATCCATGGTGCTGGGGGCGGGTATGGGGCATGAATCGCGAAGAGATCCGCAATCCGCACTGGATCTATCCTGGCCAGATCGTCTACCTGGACCGCGCTGCCGGGCGCTTGCGTCTTGGCTCTGGCGCCGGGGTCGGCAGCG
>JBLHNV010000126.1:0-7901 GCA_047623125.1 Janthinobacterium sp.
ATTATCTTCTGCAAAACGTCACCATAAAAAACAGAATTTTCTTTGCTGCCATGGTGTACTCCTGTAATAAATCAACATGAATTGCAACGTCAGGGCAATGGCGTGACAACCCGTTTTTTTCAAGATGGGAGCATAAGCGGCAATATAAACGGCAATGAAAGAACATCAATGCTAGCATAGATCGTAGCAGGCTTGAATTTTCTCGTATATTTTAGCAATTTAAAATTTATTTTACGTAGTAAAATTACTTACACAAAAAACGTAATGCCTTCAACAACACTACGGCGTTGCCGGCCTGACTGGCCAGCGCTTCATGCAATCGCCCCGGCAGTGGCATCGCATCGCGGCGATCGAACCGGCGCCGTGGTCAAGCCCAGCAAACGCGCACATTGCCAAACGCGCCCGAGGTGTCCTACCCCGGCATCACCAAGCTGGCGTGGCGGCAGAAAGTGCCGACACGTGCGACAGGATCGATGACCGATACGTGAAAGCGATGACGGCGCTGCCATAGCGCCGCACCGACAACCAGCATCAAGTCAGCATCAAGTCAGCATCAAGTCAGCATCAAGCTGAGCATCAATTGCTGGCGCAGCGCGTCGCGCTGTCTTGCCCGCGGATCCAGCATGTTGCGGCAATTTGCGGCGCCGGATGCGGCGTACCTTCGCCATCGATGCGCGCGGCGATGGTGCGCCAGCCGCGCACGCCCTGCTGGTCCAGATCCAGCCGCAACAGCCAGCCGGTATTGCCACCCTCGTCGCTAAAACCGTCGAAAACGAAGTTGCCCAAGCTGTAGATGATCGGCTTTCCGCGGTATTGCTCGACATCCTGGATCACGTGCGGATGCCCGCCGATGACCGCATCGGCGCCGGCATCGATCATCAGGCGCGCCAACTGGCGCTGGCGGCTGCCGGCGATGGTTTCTTGTTCCCAGCCCCAATGCATGACCGGAATCACCAGATCGGCGCCGTAGCGCGTGCGCGCGTTGACGATGTCGAGCCGCACTTGCTCATCCTCGCTCCATGCGATGCCCGCCTTGTCGACATCGGCTTCGAAACTGCGCGGAAAAAATTCGTTATAACTGAGCAGCGCAATGCGCAAGCCCTTGCGCTCGATCAACAAAGGCTGATGGGCCTGTGCAAGATCGCGCCCGCCGCCGAAGTAAGCAATACCCTTGCTCTCGAGCAAGTCAAGCATTTCGCCAAAAGCAACCGGTCCGTAATCACCGGAATGGTTGTTGGCCAGCGCCAGCGCATCAAAATGGCGCTTCAGCACGGTTAGCGTGCGCGGGTGGGCACGAAACGTATAAGGCTTGTCCGGCTCCGGCGTGCCTTTGGTGGCCACCACGCACTCAAGGTTGCCGACGCGAATATCAGCGCTGGCCAGGATGGCCGCAAACGGCGCCAGCGGATCGCGTCCGCTCCTGATGACCTTGCCAGGCGTTTCGGCCAGCATGATGTCGCCGGCAAACAGCATCGATACGGTCGGCTGCACTGCAGCAGGCTTTGCTGCCGCTACCATCGCGCTGCAGGCCAGCAGACACCACAGAAAACAGGCCGGCATAATCCGGCGTTGCCATGACATCATCGCGTTACCTCGATCAGTGCGCATCCATACTGCAGTTCCCGTTCCAGTTGCGGCGAATAGATGTAATTGACCCCTGTCAGGGCCGAATAAGACGTGCCCTGCTGCACCGCAGGCGCCATGTATTTTGCAACATGCAACAACACCGGCGATCGCCGCGACTGGCTGTAGGTATACAACTTGATGTATTCGATGCCATGCAAGTCACCAATCACGACCGCCTTGAACCGGAACCGGCCATTGATATCGATCGCCCTGGCAACATAAGGGTCGCCCGCAGGTGCAAATTCCAGCACTTGCGTGCTGCCGCCCTGATCCATCTGGCAGCGCAGCAACGGTGCCGCCAGCGCCGGGCCTGCGCCAATCAGGGCGATCAAGGCGGCCAGAAAGCAACAGCGCAACCCTGCGCCGCGGCGCCCCACTCCGGGCAAAAAGCAGTCCAATGCACTATCTTCAGGCACGCCGTTTTTAAACACGTTTCCAAACAGGATGGGGCGTTTGAATTTCATGACATGGATTTTCATATTAATGAATTTCATATTTATTAATGTAAATTTTCATGATGAAAATCGATTGAAATTAATGACAACTCAATTGCCACATTAAAAGTGGGCCTGTGGAAATATCATGCCATATATTTTTTGAGCGCACCAGAATTACAAACCGGGGCCCTGGCCCGGCCTGAACCGCTGACGGTTGCAAGACCGGACATGCCTGGCCAGTGCGCTTCTTTTTAGCTGCCTGACGAGCGCCCGAGCCTAATCCTCAGTCGGCTCCCAAGCAACCCCTTCCCAGGGCGGCATACAGGTCGCGAAAAAATCCGCGCCGTACTTGAAAACGCTTATTTTCTGACCATTGGGCGAAAAAACATCCAGGATTTCGAGGCGCACATTGCAGTGCTGTCAGCCTCGACATGATGCTGTTTTGTGGCCAGTAAACGCGCCAGGAACTCCTTCTGAGCGGGGCCGATTCGGCAATGTCTCTGACCAGGAAAAATAGCGACAATCAGGTCCGGTATGGCATCAGAATGCCCCGATCGCGCCACCAATAGCGTGATGGGACCGGCAATTACCACTGGACTGGTCGCTTGCGTGGCATGTCCGATCGCATGTCTGCATGAGCTACGGACCGGGTTGCATTGCCCTGTCTTTGCATGATGCGTTATTTATTTTATAATAATAAAATTACATTGATTAAAGTCAATATTTTTAATGATAAAATTTGATTAATATCAATTTTAACTAAATAATAATTTGAAAAATGGATTGGTAAATTTATGCAATATGTACGTCAACTCCACGATCGCGTACGCCGTTGCACATGCCCACAGCCAAGCAACTGACACGCACAGGCTGGGCCTGCTTGATCGTCGCGGTATTTTTTGGATGGTTAACGAAGGTCGAAGCGCAGACTTTTGCCGATCCCCCTGCCCGCACTGAGACTCGCGCGATACTGATCGTGGGCAGCGAACAGGATTATCCGCCGTTCGCAACTGGCATGACCGACGCCACCGCCGGTGGCTTTACCGTCGATCTGTGGAAATCACTGGCCGCCGAAACCGGGCTGAAATACACGATCACCGTGCGCCCCTTCCATGAATTGCTGCGCGATTTCGAGGATGGCAAGATCGATGTATTGATCAATCTGGCACAGTCGGACGCACGGCGCCAATTCGCCGATTTCGCCGTACCCCATGTCGTCATGCACGGCGCCATCTTCGTGCGCAAGGATGAAAACAAAAAAATACAGTCCGAATCCGACCTGGCAGGAAAGCCGCTGATCGTGCTGAACGGCGACCTGGCGCACGACTACGCACTCGCGCGCGGATGGGGCGAGCAACTCGTCCTGGTGGACACGGCAGCCCAAGGCTTGCGCCTGCTGGCAACAAGCCGGCATCACGCGCTGCTTTTGAGCAAGCTGGTCGGGTTGCAAGAGATACGCAAACAAGGGCTGGTCAATCTCGAAGTGATCAAGTCGGAGCTCGGATTCACCCAGAAATTCGGAATTGCCGTACACAAGGACCGGCCGGAGTTGTTGTACGCGATCAACGAGGGCCTGGCGCTGACCAAGTCCAACGGCAAGTACAACGCACTGTATGACCAATGGTTTGGCATTTATCAAGAAAAGGGCGTCAGCTGGCGCGATCTGCTGAACTACCTGCTGCCGCTGATGATGGCATTCTTGTTGAGCGTCGGATATTTTTGGTATCGGCGGCAAGTCGAGCGCCAGTTGGCAGAAGCGGCGATCGCCCAATCGCGCGATCTTTTGATGACGATCATCGATACGGCACCGGTGCGCGTTTTCTGGAAAGGTCGCGACCTGTGTTATCTCGGCTGCAATAGCGCATTTGCCAGGGATGTCGGAAAAATGCATCCCGCCGAAGTGACCGGCAAGGATGACTATCAATTGCCCTGGTCAGCGCATGCGCAACGGTTTCGCGAAGAAGACCAGGCCATCATGGCATCCGACACGGCCCGGCTGTTCCAAGAAGAATCCATCACGTCTCTGACCGGGCAGGTGACTTGGCTGCGCAGGTCCAAGTTTCCGCTCAGGAACCGGAACCATGAAACAATCGGCGTGCTTGGTGTCTACGAAGATATCACCGCGCGCAAACAGGCCGAGAACAAGCTACAGCAACTGTCGACCGCGATCGAGCAAGGCCCGACTTCGGTCATCATCACCGATCTCGATGGCATCATCGAGTACGTGAACCCGCAGTTTACCGAACTCACCGGTTACAGCGCTGCCGAGGCGATCGGCCAAAACCCACGCTTCATGAAATCGAGTCTCACGCCCGGCGCAACCTACACCGAACTATGGGACTGCCTGACCAGCGGCCGCCCCTGGAATGGCGAACTGATCAACGAAAGGAAGAACGGCGAAATCTACTGGGAAGAATCGCGCATTTCGCCGGTCAAGAATGCACAAGGTGAAACAACCCACTACGTCGCGGTAAAGATCGACATCACGGCGCGCAAGCAACTGGAAGAACAGGTACGGCATCTGGCATTCCACGACACGCTGACCCAATTGCCCAACCGGCGCATGCTGGAAGACCGCCTGACCAGGGCGATGGCGTACAGCAAGCGCAGCGGCCGTTTCGGCGCGCTGATGTTCCTCGACCTGGACCATTTCAAGGCGCTCAATGACGGGCATGGGCATGACGCTGGCGATTTGCTGTTGCGGGAAGTGGCGCATCGGTTAAAAAGCTGCGTACGAGAAACCGATACGGTGGCGCGCACGGGCGGCGACGAATTCATCGTGCTACTGAGCGACTTGAGCGAAGAAAAAGCAAAATCAACCGAACTTGCGGCCAGCATCGCCGAAAAAATCCGCGCCGTGCTCGAACGCCCCTATCTGCTCACTCTTGCGCACAAAAAACCGCACGACCAAACAAACGACCATGTGCACGAAAAAACGTCCGGGGTCAAGATCGAACACCATGCCACCGCCAGCATCGGCGTAGTCTTGCTCTTTGAGCAGAAAACCAGCCATGAAGACATGCTCAGCCGGGCCGATGCGGCGATGTACATTGCCAAGCAAGATGGCGGCAACCGGGTGCGCATATGCGCCATCGACACGTGAACCACGCCGCGTCCATAGTGACCCGTGAACGGCAATACACGAAGCCGGCGCAGGTCAGGTTAGCGCGCAGCAGGCCAGACGGCAATACGCAGCTGCACCATGTCCGGGACTGCGCCAACGCGGCCTGCAAGGTATCCTCACGCGTGCCCTGATCCCGGCATGCGGATCTTCGCTGTTCGCGCGCAATACAGAGCGCCGCATCTACAGCGCGGTAGCGGCCGATCTTGCCAGCATTACCGCCTTAAAGCGATGCCAGATAAGCCCGGATGCGCGCCGCATTGGCGCCGACATCGCTCTTTCCGACCCGCGACACGGACCGCACATCGACGCGACTGCCGCCGTCGAGCGCCGTTATCCTGACCACGACATCATCTTTGAAGCCGAACCAGAACGTCGTCGCGGTCGCCTCGATACGGCCGCTCTGAGAATCTTCGGCAACGATCGTCCAGCCCATCCGCTTTGCCGCCGCCAACGCGCGCGCGTAGGTATCCGCACTAGATGCGGCCAACGTCAACGGTTCAATATCCGGATACGCGCTGCGCTGCGCTGCGGCCAGTTCGGCGCCGCCATGAATGGCGGAATTGGCCGCCTCGATGCGCAGCGGCAGCACCGCAACGAATGCCGGCGGATAATCCAGATCGGTCGAAATATCGTGTATCAACGGCAGCGCTTTCGCTTGCTGCACCATGTACAGCGGAAACCATGCGGCGCCGGCGCCCAGCACCGCGCTCAGCAACAATGTCGGCACCGCACCTGTGCGCCACTGCGGCACGGCAAGCCCGATCAGCGCGAGCAACAATGCACCGGCGCCGCAACCGACCGCCCCGCTCAGCAACTTGAATCCGACCGGAAAAGGCCACCAGTGGGCACGCACGCCAAGGCTTGACGCTCCCAGCAAAACGAGCGCCAACACAGCCAGCGCCAGCGCAATTTTTCGTATGATCAAAGGAAACTCCATCAGGTTGGGACCTTGAAAAAGATGCCGCGGCGAATCGTCAGCAGCATCAGTGTCAACAAACCGGCGCGCTTTGGGCGTGCGTACCGGAACAATGCAAGATCGCTGCCAGCGCAGTGCCAGTTGTTGCGACTATGCGTTGCGGCGACGCCTGACCATTTGCATCAGCCATTCATGGCCGCTGACCAGCAGTATGCCCAACATGACCAGCAGTGCGCCGACGATGAAGTTGCGTTCCAGCGGCTCACCCAGCAACCAGACACCGAAACCGATGCCAAACATGGGCGCCATGAAAGACAGCACGCCGAGGCGCGATGCGAGATAGTGGCGCAGAAGCCAGAACCAGGCCAGGAAACTGGCGAACGACACCAGGAAGGTCTGGTACAGCATGCTTGTCATCGACACCGGCGTGAGCGTGAATTCGGTGCGCCCCAGCGCCAGCGTTACCAGCGTCAGCAACACGAAAGCGCCTACCAATTGATACAGCAAGGTGCGTGCGACGGGCGCCGTAGCCAGGCTGGAGCAACGCACGACGACCGTCGTCGCGCCCCATGCCATGGCGGCGGCCACGCCAAACAAGTCGCCCAGCAATACGTTGGGTGCACCGGCTTGAACCTGGCCTTGCGTGCGCCCGGCAAAGGCCGCGATGATGCCCGAAAAAGCGATCGCGATGCCCAGCCACTGCGCCGGTTTCAGGCGCTCGGCAGGCACCTTCCAGTGCAAGCCGAGCGCGGCGAAGATCGGTGCCGTGTACAGGAACATCACCATGTGCGAAGCGCTGGTGTATTGCAAGCCCTCGCTGACGAGCAGGAATTCGAGCGCGAACAAAAGACCCACCAGCAAGCCGGGACGCCAGGTGCCGTCGCGCGGTACGATGCGTTCGCCGCGCGCCAGCATCAGCACGCAGACCATCAGCGCAGCAATCCCTGAGCGCAGCGCAACTTGCAACACGGGTGCGATATCCGGCGCTGCCGCCTTCATCGCAACCTGTTGCATGCCCCAGATGGCGCACAGCACCAGCATCATCGCGCCGGCTCTTTGATCGAGTTCTTGCCGTTGCCCCATGGGTTTTCCTTTGCCACTGCATTTGAATTTGACTACCGGATTATCGCGCTGGCAGATGGCGATGATATAGTCCGATTCCGACAATCGATCCCTCCGATTCGACAATCCAGGCTATCGCGGCCAGACGGTGCGCCGGATCGCACATCGGCGGGTACAATTTCATGCCCATCATGCCATCATCACCATCGGCGCTACTGCGCACGCCACCGTTTCTCGTGGCACTGCCGGCGCCCATCGTATTCCATGCGGCCAGCCTGCCGGCCCAGGCCGTCTATCCGCGCCATGCGCACGCGTGGGGCGAATTTGTCCATGCATTCAGCGGCGTGATGGAAATCAAACTGGCCGATCGCCACTATCTGGCACCGCCGCAATACGGCATCTGGCTGCCGCCCGACACCTTGCATGTCGGCTTCAATCGCCATGCGGCCAGCTTTTGTTCGGTGTATCTGGCGCCGGAACTGTGCTGCGCGCTGCCGACCGCGCCCTGCGCACTAACCGTCGGCCCGTTACTGCGCGCGCTGTTGGGCGAACTGCGCGCGCATCCGCCGCCGCTTGCGCCAAACCTGCAAGACCAGCGCTTGCTGCAAGTGTTGCTCGATACATTGATACGCGCGCCGCACGCCGGCAGCTATCTGCCCGGTTCCAACGATTTGCTGCTGGAACCGGTACTCAAGGCCCTGGCCGCCAGCCCGGGCGACCCGAGATCGCTGCCGCA
>JBLHNV010000127.1:0-7879 GCA_047623125.1 Janthinobacterium sp.
TGACGACGGCGCCGACCTCGACCGGCGCCTCGGTCGACGAGATCTGCGCCGCATCATAGGCATTGTCGACGCTCGCGGCAAAGCCGAGATAGCTTGCCATGCGGGTGCGGTTGAGCGGCCAGCTGGTGCCGTTGAGGACCGTGGTCCCCATGGCGCAGCGGTCGACCCGAGCGTAGGTCTCGCCGATGCGCTGCGCATCGCGTTCAAGACCGGCAGCGTGCCCCAGCAGATAATGGCCGTAACTGTTGGGCTGGGCTGCTACGCCATTGGTGTAATTGGGCACGATCGTGGCACGGTGCCTGGCGGCCAGCCTGAGCATCGAGGCCGACGTCCGGTTGAGCTGATCCGCCAGGTTCAGCAGGTCCTCGCGCAAGATCGCCGCACGGTAGGTGGCGTGCATGTCCTGGCTTGACCTGCCGGCATGGAGCAACGTGACTTCGGGACCGGCTGCGGCAATGAGCAACGGTTCGACCGTGATGACGCTCGACGGCCGGTGCGCACCAGGCCCGCTAGCGTCACCGAGCACCTTGGCAATGCCGCGAGCGATGCCTGGCGCCATCGCTTTATCGAGCAAACCTTCGTCCGTATTGATCACGGCGCTGGCCTTGTTGATTTCACCAAGCCAGAAAAATTCATCGCGGCGGACGGTATCCTGAGCCATGCCGGAACAGGCGTGAGCAGAAAGAATCAAAGCAAGGGTAAAAGCACGCAATGTAAACATGAGGTTTTATCCGAAGTGGTCAGCAGATGTTGATTCGATTATAAAGTAGTTGACGAACTAGTAAGTTTGGCGGCGATATGAAGGCCAACATCCGTCCACGTGGCATGCAGCCGGACGAAGAGGTGGTCTATGACATCAGCATGGCGCTGGTCAATGAGCATGCGCTCAGCAATGAATTGTTCCAGCATGGCAAAGCCATTCTTGGCGAACAACAGTTGGTTGATCTGGTCGCGGTGAGTGGCACCTATGTCACGGTCGTCATGCTGCTGGCGTTGGGTGAAGAGTCATCGCCAGCGAACAAGCCGCTGCCGCTTCCGGAAAAATCACGCTGACAGAGACGGTCATCAACATGGGTTCACGCCGCCTGACACGGCAAGTTCCCATGCGGGTGGGCTTGGAATGCGATCAGAAACCTACCTCGCACGCGCCGATGTCAGCACAAGTGTGATGATCGGGCCAGTCGCCGGCGCCTCAAAACGCCGCTGGCGAATTGACCCAAAGAATGCGCGCCACGCCATCGCCAATGTTGCGATATCCATACGCAAGGTGGTTGGTCTCGAGCGACACGGCCAGCCTGTGCAGCATGGTCAGCGACGGCATGGCCAGACCACGTTCAATCTTCGAAATCAGGCTTTCCAAACAACTGGTCTTGGTGGCCAATTGGAACAGGGTGAAACCGGCGACCAGACGCGCATGGCCAGCGTTTCGCGCGCCACGCCGCCATCATCACGGCCACTAAAAGTGACCAGCGCAGCGATGGCGGCATGCAGGCGCTCGCCGTTGACATGGTCCTGCGCCTGCTCGGGAACAAGGTGGGATTGATTCATGCAACGCTCCTGTCGAAAAAATCGGATGCGCAGCGTTCAAGTGTACTTGCCGCCGTCAAGGTCTGGGCGTCGCCATAGCGCGGCCCGATGAGCGTCACGCCCAGCGGCATGCCAGCTGGTCCGGTGCCCAGCGGCACATGGACACAAGGATTGCCCAGCAGCGTCCACAGACGGTTGAAAATCGGGTCGCCGGTGGCGCCCAGTCCAGCCGGCGCTTCGCCTTCGGTGCTGGGCGCGAGCACGATATCGACCGTCGCGAACAGCGCCTCGAAAGACTGGCGGGCGCGATCGGCCAACCGTTGCGCGGCGACATAGCGGCTACCGTCCACCGCCCTGCCCAACGCCAATAACGCCGTGAACTCGGCGCTCAGGGCTTCGGGGCTGGCATGTACTTCCGGCGCAAAGGCGAGGCTTGCCTCAAACCCCATGATGTCAATTTGGGCTGCGGTCAGGCCGTCGCAAGGCGCAGGCAAAGCGAGATCGCAGACGGTGGCGCCGGCTTGTTCGAGCAACTGTGCTGCATCAGCCAAGCTCTGGCGCGCAGCATTGCTGGCGCGCGCCCAGTGCGGTGTATGGCAAATGCCAACGCGCAACCGGGTCGGCACGACGGCATCGGGCAGCAATTGCAGGCGCGCCAGTATGCCGACGAAAAAGGCGGCATCATCGACGCTGCGTGCCAGCACGCCGACCGTGTCAAGGCTCGGCGCCAGCGATTTGATGCCGGCCAGCGCCAGCGTGCCATGGGTCGGCTTGTAACCGACAATGCCGCAATAGGCTGCCGGGCGCACGATCGAACCGGCGGTTTGCGAAGCGAAGGCCAGCGGCACCATGCCCGCAGCCACGGCAGCGGCCGATCCGCTGGACGAGCCACCGGGCGTGCGCGGCGCGTCAAGCGGCGCACGCGGATTGGCGGTGGCGCCGGGCCGGTACGTCGCAAATTCGGTGCTGACGGTCTTGCCCATGACGATGGCGCCGGCAGCGCGACTGGCGGCAACGCAGGCGGCATCTGTACGCGGGCGATAACCGGCATAGATGGGCGAACCGTAGCCAGTCGGCATATCGGCGGTATCCATCAAGTCTTTCACACCGATCGGCAGCCCGTGCAACGCACCGGTTGCGGCCCCGGCATCGAGCCGGCGCGCCTGGGCCAGCGCCAGCGCCGGGTCCAGGAATTGCCAGGCACGCACATGCGGCTCGTGCGCCTCAATGCGTTCGAGACAGGCGCGCACCAGCGCTTCGGCGCTGAAGTCGCGGCGCGCCATGTGTTGCACCATTGCGCGCGCGGACAAATTCAGAATGTGCTGCATGCTGCGGTTCTCCTTTAATGGAAGTTAGCCAAAATAAGCGGCGCGTACGGCGTCGTTGCCAGCGAGCGCTTCGCACGCTCCTTCAGCCACAACCCGGCCCTGCGACAATACATCACCGTAGTGGGCAATGGCCAGCGTCTGGCGCCCATTTTTTTCGACCAGCAATACGGTGATGCCGAGACCATCAACGCGGCCGATGAAGACGCGCTCAAACTGGGCCCGTCGAGGCGCGCACCGCGCCACTTTGCCGGGCACGGACAAGGATTGCCAGCATCAACCGGCTGGCATTTTTGCTGTTTTGTTGTTTTTTTATAATAGCGCGGCCCTGGCCGGCACGGATGATATGTTGCAGCCGCATCTCTTTGGCGTAGTAGCGCATGCCATCTCGAGAGCGGTGCCGCTAGCGCCGCCTGGTCAGCGGCGGTGCGATGGCCAGGCTAACCTTGTGCACGCTGCAGGCAGCCCGATGGCGCAAGGCGCAGACAAGCCATCAGTCATTGCCAGGCGATCTGCTCAGGTGGGATATCGCCAGGTCAAAGTCGAGGCGGACCCGGACCGGCGACACCACTTGAATGCGGTTACCGGGGGCGATCAATCTGTGCCGTGCCAGTGCGTGAAAATCACGCCTGTTCGCGCTTCATGCAGTACGGCCAAATCCGGCCGATCAGGGCATCGACCTGGCAAAAACAACCAGTGCGTCAATGTCGTCGTCGGTCAGATTTTTGGCGGCACTGGCCATGTTGCCATCCATGTCAATCCGGGTCGCAGAGCGCAGGTTGCGTAATTGGGTCACGAAATAATCCGATGCCTGACCGGCCAGACGGGGTACATGTTTTTGTCCCTGCAAGGTGGCGCCGTGACAGGATTGACAGTAATTTTGCTGGGAGATGCGCTGCCCGAGCGCGATCCTGGCCGCATCGCCATCGGTCGCCGGCGGTGCTGGCAGGGCCGCGAAATAAGCGCCGATGTCGCGCATGTCCCGGTCGCTCAGATTGAGCGCAAATACTTCCATGCCGCCGCCCTTGCGGTTCTGTTCCCGGAACTGCACCAGCTGATAAAAAATCGACAAGGATGGCTGGGCCGCCAAATGCGGTATCCCGCTAGCCGTCGCGATGCCGTTGACACCGTGACAGGCAAAGCAGGCTTGCGCCTTGGCCTGGCCGGCGACGGCATCGCCGGCAGCATGTGCGCCCGCGCAAAAGCCCAACCCAGCAGCCGTCAACAAGACCGTCTGCCGGATAAGCATGATAGCGTTACTGAACCTCATTTCGCATGAGAGACGCGAAAGATCGCGCCGGCCACATCGTCCGACACCAGCAGCGCGCCGTCCGGCATCACGTGGACATCGGCAGGACGGCCCCAAAATTCTTCACCCGCTGCCCAGCCGGTGATGAACGGTTCTTGCCTGATCGGATTGCCCTTGGCGTCGAGCACCACCCGGATCACGTCATAGCCGGTTTTCTTGGTCCGGTTCCACGAACCATGTTCAGCGATAAAGATGTTGTTCTTGTATTCTTTCGGAAATTGCTTGCCGGTGTAAAAGCGCATGCCAAGTGCAGCGACATGGGGGCCGATTTTCATGGCAGGCTTGTCGAATTCGTCACACGAACGTCCTCGACCAAAGTCCGGATCCAGCAAATCACCCTGATGGCAAAACGGGAAGCCGAAGTTCATGCCTTTTTTCGTGACCCGGTGCAAGGTATCGTTGGGCAGGTCGTCGTTGACCCAGTCGCGGCCATTGTTGGTGAACCATAACTCCTTCGTCACCGGATGAAAGTCCATGCCCACGCTATTGCGCACGCCATGAACGACGGTGTCCATGACGTTGGTCTGCAAATTGAGGCGATTGATGGTCGCGTGGGTCACCGGCTGCATGGTGATGTTGGCCGGTGTGCCGATCTGGAAATACAGGTATTTTCCATCCGGACTCAGACGCAAGAATTTCCAACCATGTGGCTCATCCTTGGGCAGTGCATCGAACACCACGACCGGTACCGGCGGATGGTCAAGATCCGCTTCGATATTGTCATAACGGGTGATTTTCGATAACTCGGCAACATACAGCGCACCATCCTTGAATGCCACGCCGTTTGGCCGGTGCAGCCCCTTGGCGATCACTTTCACTTCACGCCGGCCACCCTTGTCGATGACGGCATAGACATTGCCAGGAAAACGGGTACCCACATACAGCACCCCGGACGGCGACTGCACCATCGAACGCGCGTTCGGCATGCCCGCAGCCCACAGCTCGACCTTGAAACCAGGTGGCACCTTCAGGCTCGCCGTGGGAATGTCTTCCACTGCCAGCGCGGTCAGGCCAGGCGGATGCGGTACCAGGTTGGAGTTGGCTTGTTCAGCGGTGCGGCCTTGAGCCCACGTGGGCGGGATGGCGGGCACTGCCGGTGCGGCAACTTGCTGTGCCAGTGCGCAGCAGGCGCCGGTCAGGCCAAACGCGGCCACTAGCGCGCGCAAAACGCGAGAATGTTTTAATAAGTGCATCTTGTCTCCAATTCAGTTTTGATAATTATTATTTGGCAATGCGATGCTAACTTAAATCAGTAAAAATGTCTTTTTTAAAAAGGAAATAAATGTCCGGATGCTCATTTTTGGATAGATTACGCGGGTTTTGTCGCGGGTTTTATCGCATGAATGCGGGAAGATTGATTTTTTAATCAGACATTCTTTAAAACGATCGCGCTCAGCAATTCGATGGCATGCTTTGGCGTCCCACTGCACCTCAAGCCCGGACGATGGCGAGACAACGCCACCTGGTTATTCAAGGGCGTTGCGATCCGATGGCAGGCGCGAAAGTCGGCGGCGGTGTGTGCTGGCGCGGCATCAAACAATTCGATACTCGAACCACAGATCGTCGACATCGTCCGCTTCGATGTTAAGCGTGAAGTGTTCCCGGGCAGATGCTGACAGCGTACCGAGCTGAGCGGCCTTGGGTAATGCCGCGTCGGAAAACAGGAGGCGTCCGCCGGTTTTCTCGCCGAGGCGCTTTACCAGAGGCCCGAAAGGCATGCCCTTCCAACGACATTTTTTGGCATGACTGCGAAACACCGGGACGAAAGCGACCAGATCCTCGTGTGTCATCTGCTCCAACCCCATTGAGCTCAGCGTGGCGTTATGGCTACCGTGATGTCCCACCTTGTAAAACACGGTGCGGGCCAGTAAATCGGGGCCCGTCACTTGCGTGAAACCGGTCGGATTTTCAATCTGCCAGCGCAGGTCTTGCCAGGACAGCCAGCTCCCGACCTGTGCATCGGCCGGAAAAAGAAAGACCTCACCGCTATCGGTGAACTCGAAGGCAAGCACCAGACAAGTGTTGTTGGTATGGCTGTCGAGATTGAGTGCGAGCGTCTCCGCTACTTGCGTCCAGTCGTCTTCAATGCGTCGCCATTGCTCGCCTGATGCATCCCAGGTTTTGCCTATAAGTTGGTCAAGGGCAGAACTGTTCGTGCCGCTGTGTCCGTCGCGGCGCCTCAGCATAGGGTCAAATGGACAGTCGTCAGTCATGGCGCAGCCCCGGTCAGGCAGGCGGCCGCCCAGACGCAGGAAGGCGGAGTCGATGTTTTTTGCGAGCTTTGACTCCGATGCGAGTTCGTAGACTTCTTTCCCTTTCTTGCTCGGAGAACTCTTTTTGATCAAGCCTTCATCTTGCGGCGGCCCGAGCACATAAACGCGCATCTCGGGCACGCCAGGTAACGACAAAGGCGACTTGCCCGGCGCGCAGTAACGGGTCTTTACCCCGGAGCGCTTCAGCAGATAATCGAATGCCTCGCGCGTCTTGCCAATCTTGCCGTGCGCTGCTGTGGCAAGGTCCAGACCGAAGAAACCGAGCAGCGCGCCAAGACGGCCCGCACGTTCAATTGCCAGCGGGTTGCCCACCTGAGCGGCAAGTGTAGCGACGGCACTTGCAAGTGCCTGAACCTTCTGGGCGCGTTCTTCGCGCAGTCGTTTGCCAAGTTCATTTTGCGGATCTTCCGTCCAGCCGTACCAGACTTCGCCGATGGTGATGCGCTCGAACACCGCGCGCGCCTGTTGCGTCGAAAAGCCGGAGACATGGTCCCAGTGCTCATGCGACATCACCACTACATCAAGTCGGTGCTCACAGACCTTCGCAATATCCTCGACCACACGGGTCATCACGTTTTTGGCGCCCCTCGCCACCATGATAATGCCGCAGTCGATCAGCAAATTAAAGGTGCCGTTCCCGTCGGAGCGGCGAAAGCGCAGCAGCAGGCAATCGCCCAGTCCATGGCGATACATGCGAATGCGCAGTCGTGGAATCGCTTCATGGCCCGCCGTGCTCTTCTTTGTGGCAGCAGGTTTTCGCTTGGCGGACGCCGAGCCGCCCTTCGCTGCGGCGCGAGGGCGGCTCGGGGCACCGGTTGCAGTAGCGCGTAAGACCATGTCAGTTCCTCAGTTTTCGGAATGCAAAAAGCAAAACGGTTCTGCCCGCAGGCTTTCCCGGGATGCGTCGAAGTAGGTTTCACGCAATCCAAAGCCGTGTTCAGTGCGCGCCCTGCGATGAGCCCGGATTGCCTCAAGACGTTGTTCATCGCCGATCGGGCGCTTAATGGCATACATCAGGATCGGTGCATCGCCGTTCATGTCGAAGATCAAGGTGCTGCCACCACGAAAGTCGAACTTTTCTTGATCTGGGCAGGCGGGCTCTAACGGCTTGATCAGACGTTGTGTCACCGTGATGATCAGTTGCTTCAGGATCTGGCCGTCGGGCGTGACGCGCAGCGTTGGCAGCACGGAATGCACCTCGAATGAAGGCAGCTCCGAAGCCCCCTGCTCCAGATTGATATTTAATCCAGTGACTTCCATAAAGTTGTTGCGCTGACCACGGTCGTTTGTCGCACCCAAATTTGTCTTTAAATATTCGTGGGTTTTTGCGCGAGCTTGCTTCAGGTTTTCAAAAACTTCCTTCCGATCCTGCAGATAAAGAGACCGGTTGATCAGGTCCCGAAGTTCGTCAACAATTGCCGCCAGCGCATTCCATTTATTTTTGT